>NZ_SGPG01000003.1:0-41529 GCF_004208955.1 Pseudoalteromonas sp. CO325X | reverse complement strand
CTCCTAATTAGAGAGACCCGTTGCACCAGTGCAGCGGGTTTTTTTATGCCTGTAGAAAAGCGCTCTCCCAAACCGCCCGTAGGCCAGGCTTCAGCCTTGCAGCATCTAGTCAGGATAAACCCTGACCTACAACACAGCATCATCTGTCACCACACCTGTAGGCTAGGCTTCAGCCTTGCATCACCCCAGTCAGGTTAGAACCCTGACCTACAGCACAGCACAGCACAGCACAGTATCACCGTCACCACACCTGTAGGCAAGGCTTTAGCCTTGCATACGTCAGTCAGGGTAAACCCTGACCTACAACACAACCAAACAACAGCAGAGCCCCACACCTGTAGGCCAGGATTCAGCCTTGCATCACCCTAGTCAGGGTAACCCCTGACCTACAACAGAGCATCACCCTTTACTACACCTGTAGGCAAGGCTTTTAGCCTTGCACACCCCAGTCAGGGTAAAACTCTGACCCACAACACAGCAACCTAGCCAGGATAAACCTTTACTGATTAGAATAATCCATATGCGGGCGTTTCTTCTGGATTGTGAGAAAGATGTTCAGGCCTAAAAATAGCACTGGGCTCTATGATCACTGAGTGACTATCACCGAGCTTTATTAATCCGGCCATCATATGTTTGGTTTCATTATCTATATTGAACCCAACCGACGTTAATTCACTTAATGACTTAATATCATCTTGCTCTACACTGATACTGTCTTCCACTCTGTCTATAAGCAAACCAATATAGGGGTTTAGACCATCTTTAGTGGTAAAAACGATGATAGGCTTATAGTTGTATAAGATCTGATCTTTGGCGGTTTCTAATAAGCGATTGAGGTGAGCAAAGCTGTGATGCTTTTCATAGCTCAATATTTTACGCCCTTGTTCTTGTGTGGCAGTGCGCACCAATTTAGCTTGCTCTAATAGACGCTGATGGCTGTCACTTAAGCGCTGTAGGATATCTTTTAGGTCACTGTCGTGGGCGTGCATATTTTGGTACCAGCGCACAAACTGACGAATATCATCGTCGTACTCGTTGGTCATGGCTTGGGTATTTTCTACGGCGTTCTCCAGCGCTGTAAACCACGTTTTATTTAATGTAATAAACTGGTCCAACTTAAGCGCCAAGTTTGCATTACTCTGCTTCGTGGAGACACCATTGAGCATAATACCTAAATCGAATACCGGTGTTGGTATATCCATATAGTCTTTAACCCCGAGAAACGCTTTGTGCTCATTAGGAAGGCTGGTGAGGTTATCGTCGTAACGCTCAGTGAGTAAGATATCAAGGATCTTTAAAGAGATGGTTTTAGCGCCAATACGAAAATTAACAAAGTCCATAAAAGTCTAAGAGTTGCCCGCAATCGTTATTCTAAAGCTTAGTCTAGATAGACTTTTTAACCAGCAAATACAGTTAATTAAGTGGAACGATGTAACTATTCTCACCAACGGGCTTTGAAAGCTTGAAGAGTGTTGCAAGCTGTGGATCTTGAGAGCTGATGAGTGCGCCATTTTGAGCAATGCAGGATGACATAGGGGCTTGCCTTTGCAGGCAGAATTCAGCAATCAGTGTCATCGCATAAGCATTTAAGTAACCCTCAAAATGTAAGCGATTAGCGTTACTCATGCCTGCGGCGGAGAAATCCCGCCGAAAGGCGTCACATAGGGGTTGCTGACACGTGTTAGGGTCTGCCACTACTTCTGTGACTATAGCTCGAGAGCTTTGCTTAAGGTGAGGCCGTAATGCACTTTCGGAAGTAAATGACATTGCCGCGAACCAAGGTTCCTGCCCTTGTTCTGCTGCGGTATTTATAAACTCAGCAACCGGTACGTAGGTACCTATCAACACGATGGCATCAAGACGCAGAGGCAAAAGCTTCTTTAGCGCGATGGCTAAATCTTGGGTATTGCGCCGAAACCGTGCCGTTTGTTTAACAGCTAAGCCTTTGCTGGCTAGTGCTTTTAGGGTGCTAGACCCTGCCTCGAGACCAAACTCATCAGCCTGAATAACTATCCCCACACTTTTTACACCTCGGTCTTTAAAGTACTGGGCATGAGCCATAGCTTCATCGTCGTAGCTAGTACGCAGATTAATAACGTTGGATGTTTCTAGATTGCGCAGAAAAGCTGCTCCAGAGTAGGGAAATAATAGCGGGACTTGGTGTTTGGAAATTAAATCGACGATGGCTGCAGTAGTCGGTGTCCCCATATAGCCAAACAGGGCATCGACCTTTCTTTGTGTGATGAACTCATGGGTATTAGCCACAGTATTAATTGGTTCATAACCATCATCCAAGACCGTCAGGTTGATGATGGTATCACTGTGTCTATTATGATTATCAAAGTAGAGTTGGGCGCCAATCTTAAGTGCCTTACCAATTTCTTGTGCGGGGCCGGTGAGTGCACATGACATGCCCAAACTCAGAGATTGCTTTTGCTTCGTCGCCACGGGCATTGCAACGTCAAGGGTGAGCGAAAGCAGTAGAGCACTGAGCATGCTGATCCTTAGGTTAGTATTTGTGAAGCTAAAGCTATTAATACCTTATTAGTCTGCTTTTTGCTTTGCTGCAAATCAACCACCCGCTTATTTATACCTAAGGTATGCAAGATAAGCGCTTGGGCTTCATCGTCCACGTTGAACAGCAATGACCAATTACCTGCGATTGCGCGGTACAGGGCTCCGTAGCATAGGTGCAATGGTATCTCATTATTCACAAAGCGAGTTAGACAAAGCCTGTCCGCTTCGGTGAGTGGCCTTGTTGGCGCTTCTTTTAACAGCTGTAATGTTAACTTTGGTGCTATGTCATTAAAGCAGTGGCTTAGCAACAGTGGCATATCTTGGCACCAGCTCTGATTCAGATTTGCAACACTCGAAGTACCCAGGCTGTTGAGACCTTTTACCATCAATGCACTGTGTTCACCACTGACATGGTCGCGTTTACTACCTAGTTTGATAGTGCGATAGTTGGCTGATTGCCAAAACGAGAGTAGCGCTGCATGCGCGCCAAAGCTAGTGCCAACAAGCGCTACCTGCGATTGTCGTAAGTCCTGCTCGATAAAGGACAGCAATAAATGACCCAACCCTTGATGGTGCAGCTTAGGCACAATGGCGATGCGCACTATGCGTGCATAACTTAATTGTCCGAGCTCTGCGTCGCCGGACATATTAATCATACTTTGCGCTAATAGATGGCCTTGAGGACGGCGCTGGCCGATGGCGATTGAGCTTGATATATCCTGATCTAACTCCCCCTCCATGCTGACAAGCGCCACGCCAATAACCTTGGCGTCATCGCGGCAGATATAAAGGTGCTGTGACGGTGCATCAAGCAGTTGCCGCAAATCATTGGCGGACGTCTGGTAGTGAGCGAGCACCAATAAGGAAAAGCATTGCTCCAGTAAGGCAGCATCAGTCAGCAAGCTATGGGCTGGCACTCTAAGCAGCTCCACTTCGCTGTTGTCCACCCTTTGTGCGGGCACCGGTGTGTGCATATCTAGTAACAGCAGTCGGTTGATGCTTTGCTCTAGTGGGTCGCCGTTAGCAAAACGTATGGGGGTAACCATATTGAAGGTGCGGTGATTCTTATAGGCTTTTTTCAAGAAGTCTAAAAATCGCAATGTATAGCCGCGACCGCTGCCTTCATAGCCGGCCATAGTGCTGGCAAAAACAACCCGAGGATAAAGCGTTAAGAGTTGCTTTAGTATCGGAATGGGTATGGTGGCCGCTTCATCAACAAATAACACGTCACATTGCGGCTGCTCACTGATTAATTTATCCGGCGGCATAAATCGTACGTTGGCCAGTTGATTGCCGTTGTCTGCATCGAGTTGTGCCTGCTCTGCTAAGTGCTTAAAAGCGCTGTCGAGGGAACGGCGTTGAATGGCACAGAGGATAATATCTTTGTCAGGCAGTTTCGCGGCACTTATGCCAAGTGCAGCTGATTTCCCACGACCCCGATCAGCGCTGAGCACCAAAGGCCGATGGGCACGCCCTGCGGCTGTTTTGATGATCATCGCTATAGCTTGCTCTTGCTCGCTGTAGTCCTGAGAACTCGCGGTCGTGTAAGTTAGCGATTGATAAGTAAGTGCTTGATGAGTTTGCGCTGATTGACAGAGGCTAAGTGGCTTACACTCGACTAATTGTTGCTCAAACCAGCGCCAAAACAAGCAACTCTCGGGCTGAGGGTGGCCATAAGGCAGAATTTTATTGATACCAGGGTCGACAAAATCGTGGGTATTTTCTGGCAGCATAACGACCATCAGGCCCCCGGCTTTAACAGTGCCAGCGGCTGCGGCTACCTTATCGGCATAAAAGCCGCTGTAGCAATCGTAGGCAACAAAGCTATGCTCTTGTCCAAGAATTTGATGCAGATGCTCCGGCCATTGGTTATCAACACAGTGGTTAGATTTACTTAAAGTGAGCCAGTCGCTGTCGGTATCCTGTTGCAAATATTGCAGTTGCTGTGTGCACCATGACGGCTCACCCCGCAGCAGCAACAGTTGCCGCCAACGCCGCTGGGTTAAGCCACTCAGTAACGAGGCTAGCTCAGATTGCTTGTAAGCGCGCATAAGCGGTGACCAACCATTTGCTACCAACATCGTCGAAGTTTACTTGTACCCGTGATTGCGGGCCAGCTCCTTCGTAGTTAAGCACGGTGCCCTCACCAAACTTAGCATGGATAACTCGCTGGCCGAGACTAAAGCCGCTGTCGGCAAACGCTGCTTGAGTCAATGAAGGGCTAAAGCGGTTAGCTTGTTGTGGCGCTGAGATTTTTGTTTTAACGCGGATCTCCTCTACACAGTCTTCCGGCATTTCTCGTAGGAACCGTGACGGGCTGTGATACTTTTCTTGGCCATATAAGCGCCGGCTTTCAGCGTGGGTAATATAGAGTTTATCCATGGCCCGGGTCATGCCCACATAACATAGACGGCGCTCTTCTTCTAAGCGACCACTTTCCTCTTGGCTTTGTTGTGATGGGAACATGCCTTCCTCTACGCCGACCATAAATACCAGTGGAAACTCTAAGCCTTTGGCAGAGTGCAGAGTCATCATTTGCACTGCGTCTTCGTGCTCTTCGGCTTGACCCTCTCCGGCCTCTAAAGAGGTATAGGCTAAAAAGCCTTGCAGTGGTGAGGAAAACTCTTCATCAACGGGTAATTCATATTGCTCGCAAGCGTTAATAAGCTCTTCTAAGTTTTCCACGCGAGCACGGCCTTTCTCGCCTTTTTCGGCCTGATACATGGCCATCAAACCGGTATTCTCTATGGTGTATTTTGCCTGCTCTGCGAGGGTCAACTCAGCAATACGCTGCTCCACCCCCTCAACCAACTCAATAAAGCGATTAACTGCCGTGGCGGCGCGACCAGACAAATGTTTCTGCTCTAAGATAGCCTTGGCGGCATACCATAACGGCAGCGACTCGGCTCGGGCACAGTCACGAATATGACTGAGCGTCTTATCGCCAATGCCTCGAGTTGGCGTGTTGATCACACGCTCAAAGGCGGCATCATCTTGACGATTACTCACCAGGCGCAAATAACATAATGCATCTTTGATTTCTTGGCGCTCGAAGAAGCGCATGCCGCCATAAATACGGTACTTTAATCCCTCTTGTAACAAGGCTTCCTCTAAGACTCGAGATTGCGCATTGTTACGGTAAAGAATTGCGGTATCGGTTAGCGCGTTGCCCGCATCCATCCAGGTTTTTATTTTGCCAACAATAAAGCGCGCTTCATCTAGCTCATTAAAAGCAGCATAAATGGAAATAGGCTCGCCTTGATTGCCGTCGGTCCACAGATTTTTACCCATGCGTTCTGCGTTATTCTCAATCAGAGAGTTCGCCGCTTTCAAGATGGTGGCAGTAGAGCGGTAATTTTGTTCAAGACGAATGGTATCGGCGTCGAAGTCGTCCAAGAAGCGTTTGATATTCTCGATACGGGCACCACGCCAGCCGTAGATACTTTGATCATCATCGCCGACAATCATCATGCTGTTGGTATCGCCTGCGATCAGTGCAAGCCAGCGGTATTGAATGGTATTGGTATCTTGAAATTCATCCACCAGAATATGCGCAAAGCGTTGTTGATAATGGCGCAGCAGAGTGGGGTTTTGCTGCAGTACCTCGTAGCATCGCAACAGTATTTCTGCAAAATCGACCAGTCCGGCGCGATCGCAAGCCTCTTGGTAAGCTGAATAGACGCGCAGCAATAGCTGCTCGTTGACATCATGGGCTTGGATGTCACCCGGGCGCAGGCCCTCATCTTTTTTGGCGCTGATATACCACGCAAGGTGTTTGGCTGGCCACTTCTTCTCATCAATATTCATGGCCTTGAGTAAGCGACGGATCATTCGCTGTTGATCATCGCTATCAAGAATTTGAAAAGACTCAGGTAGCTTGGCTTCGCGGTGATGGGCGCGCAAAATACGGTGTGCCAAGCCGTGGAATGTGCCTACCCACATGCCGCCAACGGAGCCTTGAATGGTCTGCTCGACACGAGCACGCATCTCTTTTGCGGCTTTGTTGGTAAAGGTTACGGCGAAGATGCTAAAAGGCGAAGCTCCTTCAACTTGAGTAAGCCAAGCGATGCGGTGCACCAAAACTCGGGTTTTGCCCGAGCCAGCTCCTGCTAATACCAGCATATTTTGCAACGGCGCTGCTACCGCCTCGCGTTGCTTGTCGTTTAAGCCATCAAGTAATTCAGATACATCCATCGCCGCTTTCCACCTGTCATAATTGCCACCAGTATAACAAGAGTTCCAGCTTGGCTAAATAGAATACTGTTTTTATAACCAGTGCGCTGTCTCTTTGTCATTCGCTATGGTTTTGCAGGCCCGACACTGGCACTTGATGGCTTTACAGCAGCTTGCTAAATACAATCTTAGTATCGGCATCAATTTGGCTATTAGCAGTGAGTTGTAGGTACTGATATTTCGCCAACATGGCACGCATAGCGCTAAAGCACAGCATGCTCTTAACTTGAGTTTCTTGATATCCATGGGCTTTGGCCCAGCGCTCTTGATATTGCAGCAGCGCCCTGGCTACCCTTTGAGAGCGATAACTGGGCACCACACCGCCAAGCCAGCTATAAAAACACTGTGGTGACAACGCAAAGCCCAGTTTGAAACCGATAATATGATGTTGCTGATAAGCCACGAGAGCAAGGAAAGGAGCCGCTGCGATTTTTCGCTCATAGCGAGCTAGGCTGGCCCCAGTGGCAAGCTCTGGAATACAACGCTGAGCTGTTAAACACTCGGACAAACTAACCGGTTTAAGTGAGAATCTCGAGCTCATGGATATCGCTAATCTCCATATCCGCTAGCCCCTTGTACTGGTAGCTAATCGCTTGGTTATTCAGCCATACACTCTTGCAACCAGCATTATTAGCGCCTTGTACATCGGTGTCTAAGCTATCGCCGATATGGATTATTTGCTGCGGTGTGACTGCCATTGCCTGCGCTGCTTTGTGGTAAAGGTCGCTATAGGGTTTAGCACGACCGTCCGGGCCGGCCATAAACACGGCATCAAACTGGCCATGAAGGTTAAAGCGGGTGACATCGACATTGCCGTTGGTGATGGCTATCAGGCGAAAGCGTTGGCGCAAAGTGTCCAATAATGCCAGCACACTGTCGGCAACAACAATGTCACTGCGGGCCTCGGCAAACGCCCGATAGGCATGTTCAGCATGGCTGTTATCAACGCCCATGTGATTCATGGCGTGAGTAAGTGCCTGCTTACGTAGGGCGGTAACATCATGCGCTAATGCTGGCTGCTGCATTAACGCCTGCTCGCGACAGTATTGCCAAAAGTCAGCTTCTTGCTCGCGCCATTGCGGCAATGTTTGTAAGTAATCATGTTGCGCCTGCAGTGCAGCCTTAATGACCGGATGATTGTTATACAGCGTGTCATCCAAATCAAAACTGAGCACTTTGGCTTGCTCTAAGGCGCGATTGAATCGAATCATAGTTACTTCTGTTTTTTGGCTCTAGGGTGGGTATTATCATACACCTTGGCAAGGTGTTGAAAGTCCAAATGGGTATAAACCTGAGTGGCGGACAAGCTGCTGTGTCCAAGCAACTCTTGCACCGCGCGCAAATCACCACTGGACTCAAGTACATGCGAAGCAAAAGAGTGGCGTAGTTTGTGTGGATGTACCTGGGCACTAATCCCTTGTTTGACACCCCATTCACGCATGCGCTCACGTACGTGACGAGCAGAAATGCGCAACTTGCGCTGTGATAAAAATAGCGCATCAGAGTCTTGGCCGATCAGCGCTGGGCGTATTTTTAGCCACGAGTTTAATGCGCTAATGGCTTGGCGGCCGACAGGAACAATACGCTCTTTACGGCCTTTACCTAGGACCCGAACTTCTCCGCCACGCACGTCTATATCGGTTACATTTAAGCTCACCAGTTCGCTGATCCGCAAACCACTGGAATACATCAGCTCCATCATGGCTTTGTCACGAACTGCCAGGGGATCATCATCATCAATATCCAACAATTGATGCATTTGGTCTACATCTAAGTTACGAGGCAGGGGCTTATCGAATTTTGGCCCTTTTACGTACTGCGCCGGGTTGTCGTGGTGCTGGTGGTAAAGCTTCAAATAGCGAAAAAAAGCCCGCAGACAACTTAATTTTAAACTGACGGTACGTGCACTTAGGCCTCGTGCTCGCAATGACATGGCGAACCGGCGAATATCATCAGCGCTTAAGGTCAGCCAACCATCACGCTCTTCATGATAAAATCGCGCCACTTCGAGAAGTTGCCGTTGATATTGTTCTAAGGTGAGTGGCGAATATTGTTTTTCAAAACGAAGATAATCACTGTACGACTGGACAGGTGCGGCCCAAGTGTCAGCCATGGTCGAAAATGTTAGCGCCTGCGACTCGCTCATGAACTGGTAGCGAGACGCTCTTGTAATGCTTTCACAAACTCGAAGATAAAAAAGCTGTCCTGCGCGGGCTCAAAATGCAGTTCATCTTCGCTGGCAAATGCGAGCAATGCCAAGGGCGCATCCGGCTCACCAATTAAGTACAATGCCGCGCTCTTGCAGGTATGATTAAAGATCAATGCCTGCTCTTGCTCCGAGAGACGTCCTAGATAATGGCCTTGTGCGTGTAAACGGCTATTTATTAGCGGTTGCAGAGCGTCATTGTACTGAACCAACTTGCACTCGTTAAGCTGCAGTTGCTCGCAAATAAGTTGCTCTAGGCTACTGGCAAGCTCGACAAATTCACAGTCACTCATAAGCTGGCGATGACAGGCACTGAATACTTGGTAAACCTGTTCATTTTGCTTCGCTTGACTTACAAGTTGTTGTAATTGTTCTTGAAGAGCAAGGTTTTGTTCTCTCAATAGCTGCTGCTGGCGCAGTTGTAAGGAAGCGACGCTCTCATGCTGAGAGCCAAAGTTCATACAAGCAAACACGCCCGGATTTTCTAAAAAGAAGTCTGGGTTCTGTTGTAGGTATTCACTGACTTGCTGTGTAGTTAATTCGCTCATAAGGCTATTTGTCCGTCAAAAACATGCTCTGCGGGGCCCGTCATCTTGACTGGGTGACCTTCACCTTGCCACCGTATTTGCAATGCTCCGCCTGGTAGGTCTACCTTGACGTTGCGCCCAAGCTTGCTTTGCAACTGGCCGACAACGGCGGCTGCACATGCACCGCTGCCACAGGCTAAGGTTTCACCTGCGCCACGCTCCCACACTCTGAGTTTAATATGAGACTCGTCAATAATCTGCATAAAACCGACATTGGCACGCTTTGGAAAGCGTTCATGCTGCTCAACAGCTGGACCTAGGGTGTGCACCTCGGCGGCAGTAATGTCTTCAACCTCGATCACACAATGTGGATTACCCATCGATGCGGCGCCCATAAATAATGTATGTTCTTGGTGGCGAAGAATATACGTTAGCTCACGCTTATTGGCTTGCAGCGGTATATCTTTGGGCTCTAATATTGGCTGCCCCATATTGACCGTCACTTGCCCGTCTTTTTCAATATACAGCGTCATATTGCCGCCTTTAGTAGAAACGGTGATTTTATGACGATTAGTGAGTCCCTTCATACGTACGAAGCGAGCAAAACAACGTGCGCCGTTACCGCATTGTTCAACCTCGTTGCCATCGGCGTTAAAAATGCGGTAATGAAAGTCTAAATCCGGTGAATAAGGTGCTTCCACCATCAGCAGCTGGTCAAAGCCAACGCCAAAATGGCGATCCGCCAAGCGCTTGATCTGGTCTCGGGAGAGAAAAATATTTTGGGTAACATTGTCCACGACCATAAAGTCATTACCCAAACCATGCATCTTTGAAAAGTTAACTAACATAACGCTTTATAATCGCTCACTCTATGCTGTTACTATGCCTACAAAGTTGCGCCAAGGCCATTGCTTTTACTGCTGTGGCGACGGCTCTGCGTTATCGTTTGCGGTTTCCTTGGCATTTAGCGGTGTTTCTGCTTGTTGGTTATCTACTTGTTCTTGTTGTGGCAAATAGAGCGCGCCGCTTTGACCACACGCACTGAGAAGCGTTAAGCTGGAGGCTGCAAGGATACGAAGCAAACGATGACTTTTGTACATAGCGATTCGATAGATAATTAATATGACTCGTTTTATAATCGCAGAGTAACAGAAAATACAAAAAATGTAGTCGTTGCCGTTGAATTATTTCCCATCGAACGTTACTGCGAGCATATAGGAGCGCAGCCACAATGAGCGAAACTACCATGACCGATACCGAATACCATCAGTTAGCCGATGCCTTGATGCTAACAATAGAAGAGCAGATAGACGATATTGATGCGGATTTAGATTATGAGTCTGCAGCTGGCATATTAGAAATTATCTTTGCTGATCGCAGTAAAATCGTCATTAATAAACAAGCGCCATTACATCAAGTTTGGGTCGCTACTAAGTTTAACGGACACCATTTTGAACTACGCGGCGATACTTGGATTGATAACCGCTCTGGTGCGGAATTTTGGCAGTTTATGTGTGATGCGGCGAGTAAACAAGCGGGTGTTGAAATCCGCTGGGAGCATGATTAAGTGAGTAGCTTTGACGGCGTGAGTGTGTTTGATGCACCAGAGCACAAATGTACAGTTATCTGGCTTCATGGTTTAGGCGATTCTGGTGAAGGATTTGCACCTGTTGCTGCACACTTAAATCTACCAGTCGAGCTCGGGGCCAAGTTCCTCTTCCCCCATGCCCCGGTGCAAGCGGTGACCATCAATGGTGGTATGGAAATGCGCGCTTGGTACGACATCAAATCTCTTGATCTAGATAAACGTGCAGATGCCCAAGGTGTGCAACAATCGGCGCAAAGTATCAGTACATTAATAGATGAGCAGATAGCGGCCGGGATCCCAGCGGATAAAATTATTCTAGCTGGCTTCTCTCAAGGGGGAGTTATCGCCTTACACTTAGCGCCGCGTTACCATCATAAGTTGGCCGGTGTTATGGCGCTATCAACCTATATGTCTGAGCCTGAGCGCTTAACGGATGAGGCCCGCCATCGCGATCTTAATATTTTCATGGCTCATGGCGATTTTGACAATGTGGTGCCTTTAGAAGCAGGTAAACAAGCCTATACTTACCTGCAAAATGAAGGCATGAACGTATCTTGGCAATCTTACGCTATGGCCCACCAAGTCTGTGATGCCGAGCTGCAAGCTATTCGACAATGGCTGCTTGAGCGACTAAGTTAATAATGATTCAGGAACAACGGTAATGGGACAAAAAATCGTGATCACAGCGAATATGAATAACAAGACTCAACGTATTGAGCGCAAGGAAGTGCAATATCAATGGCATTGGCGCCGCATCGTTGGTGCTGCAACGCTTGGTTTGTGTTCTGTGGCTGCGATTTGGTACCTAGCATTTACGCCTGCCAACGCCGAGCAGGGCGAGGTGAATACGGCGTCCTCCGATGGTATACAGAGTCAGGCTGAAGCGCCCAATGAAAGTGCGCAAGAGGTCACGGTTGCAAAAGCAGCACCCGCCGCGTTAGCTGCGCAGGCAACAGTGCAATCGAGCCAGCCCCACAAAGAAGATGAAGTAGAGGTTGACTCAAAGAGCGCCATGGTGGAGTCTGAGCAAACGCTGGTGGCACAAGTGAGTACCAATGAAACGAGCACTGTTGAGAGCTCAGCGTCCGCGTCCTCAACTGAGGCACAGGCGAATGACACGACAGTGGATGCGCCTGCGCCCGAGAGTGAGTTTAATACTGAGGCTAAAGTAGCAAGCTTGTCTCAAGGCACCAAAATTGACACCGACAAGGTAAGCCGAGCGGTGCTCACAACCGCTGTGCAAGACCGCGAACCGATTAACTCTCTTGGCCAAGAAGTCAAAACCAGTGACTTCCAGCAACAGCTGTTTTTCTTCACCGAATTACATGGTTTACAAGGACAAAAAGTAAAGCATGTGTGGTACTTTAATGACCAAACTATGGCCAACGTTGAGCTCGGTGTTCATACCACTCGTTACCGTACCTTCTCGTCCAAGAACATCATGCCAAGCCAGCTCGGCACATGGCGAGTAGAGCTGAGAGACGAAAATAATAAACTATTGGCTACCCGAGCATTTCGCTTGGTTGGCTCACGATAAATTCGAAGTAGGAATTTCATGACCAATTCGACCGCGCGAGTGCGTATTGCTACTCGCAAAAGCGCGTTAGCGCTATGGCAAGCTGAGTTTGTAAAAGCGCAACTAGAGCGTCATCACAGGGGTATTACCGTAGAGCTCGTCACCATGACCACCAAGGGTGACATTATTCTTGATACGCCACTGGCAAAAGTGGGTGGAAAAGGCTTGTTTGTTAAAGAGCTTGAGCAAGCGATGCTGGATGGTCGCGCTGATATCGCTGTGCATTCAATGAAAGATGTCCCGGTAGAGTTTCCCAAGGGTCTCGAGTTACACACCATCTGCGAGCGTGAAGATCCTCGTGACGCCTTTGTTTCGAATACGTTTGATAACATTGATAACTTGCCTGCAGGTGCTATCGTCGGCACGTCCAGCCTACGTCGGCAGTGCCAACTTAAAGAGCAGCGCCCAGATTTAGAGGTGCGTGATTTACGAGGTAATGTGAACACCCGCTTGGCAAAACTAGATGATGGTCAATATGACGCCATTATTCTTGCTGCGGCCGGTTTAATACGGTTGCACATGCCCGAGCGTATTCGCAGTTATATCAGTGCTGAGCAATCACTCCCTGCCAATGGCCAAGGGGCTGTGGGTATCGAGTGTCGCAGTGATGATATGGCGATTAAGGCATTGCTAGCACCGCTGGAGCATCGCGAAACCCGGATTCGAGTTGATGCTGAGCGAGCGATGAATCGTCGACTTCAGGGAGGTTGCCAGGTTCCAATAGGAGCCTATGCCGAGCTCAACGAAGATCACGTTTATTTACGTGGTTTAGTGGGTTCGGTGGATGGTCAGCAAATTTTACGAGCTGAGATCTCCGGTCCTGCTTCTGAAGCTCAGCAGCTTGGTATTTCGCTGGCGGATGACCTGTTAGCGCAAGGGGCGGGAAGTATTCTTGCCGAAGTATATGGCGAACTAAAATAATACGGATTTATTACTATGGCGCATATTGTGGTCACCCGCCCTCAAGGCAAAGGAGAAGCACTCGCTGAGCTGTTGATTGCTGCAGGTCATCGCGTCAGCACCACACCCGTGCTGCAGATTGACTATCTCTCAGCCGACGCAAATCAGCTGGCTACCCTCGATGAGGCTGATATCGCTATTTTTGTGTCGCAAGATGCTGTGCAAGGATTGTATCAACAGCGCGATACCTTACCCGCCAATTTGGCTTGCTTTGCGGTTGGACCCACGACCGCTCAAGCCTTTGAACAGCAATTTTCATGTAATGCCAAGGTGCCAAAAAAACAGCATGACTCTGAAGGATTATTGAGATTACCTGAGTTGCAGAAGGTTGAAGGCAAAACAGTCGTGTTAATCAAAGGCCGAGGTGGGCGCACTTTGATTGCCAAAACGCTGAAAGACCGAGGTGCTTTTGTTAACTCACTGGTGACTTACGAGCGCAAAGCTGTCAACGGTAGCAGCGAGGCATGGTTACAGCAGTGGCAGCAGCAGGGTGTTGAGGCGTTGGTAATCACCAGTAACAGTGGTGCGGATGCTATTTTTGCTTGCCAAGATGAAAGCCTGTTACAGTGGCTTAAATCAAGGCAATTTTATATTGTAAGTGAGCGTACTAAGGCGCACTTAGTGAAGCTTGGGGTGAAAGGCGAGCAAATTAAGGTTGCCGCCGATGTCGACAACGAGGCCATTGCCGCATGTATTGGTGCCGAGCAGGAAGGAAACATGAGCGAACAACCAAAAAACACACCAAAGAGTGAGCCTGCGCCAAGCGCAACACAACCTAAAGCAGTACCATCACAGAGTAAACCAATGACACAAAAAATAAGTAAAACAGCCGTTCTAGCGTTGCTGGTGGCATTGGCTGCAGCTGGGGTAACTGGATATCAATATTGGTTACAACAGCAGGCGCAAAACCAAGAACAGAACCAACTACAACAACATTTAGAGCAGCTACAAAGCGATAATCAAGCGCTCAATCAACGTCTCGAAGCATTGGCCAACGCTCTGCAACAACAGCAGCATAGTGCTCAGCAATGGCAACGACAGTTTAGTGATAGAGTTAATGGCGAGCTAAGCGCTAATCAACGTGCCGTAGCAGGACAAATAGAGCAAGCCATTGATGGCTTGAACAATCAAGAGCAACCGCCGTTAGACATCAACGAAGTGAAGCGCTTGGTCGCCATGGCTGATTTTCAACTTTGGTCGGAAGCGAACTACGCAGGCGCTGCAGCAACGTTGAAGCGGCTCGATGCATTATTAGCAAGTTATCCTGGGAATGCCCAATTAAGACGCGCTATTCACACTGATTTACAGCAGCTGGCCGGTGTCGAAGTGGCCGATGTTGAAGCGGTGGTGCTTCGACTTCACGGCCTCGGTGGTCAGGTCGATAAGTTACAATTTAATATGGTTGAATTGGCGCCTACCGCAAGCAATGGCGAGCAATCACAGGCATTGTCGGACAATGTATCTGATTGGCGACGCAATTTAGCTGCAACCTGGGATAAGCTGGTGGATGACTTTATAAAAGTGCGCAAGCGCGAGGCCGCGATAGAGCCATTATTAGATACCCAGCAGCAGCGACTTATTAAACAGCGACTTCACTTTTATCTTGATCAGGCAGGCTTTGCAGCTAGCCATAAACATCCCAAGTTGTATACACAAGCTTTGCAAAGTGCTGCCGATATCGTGACCCGGTACTTTAACCTGCAACAACCGCAGACCAGCCAGTTTTTGGGTCAGCTTAAACAGCTACAATTAAAAACCTTGGTTCCTCAGCAGCCAGTTACGCTCAGCTCTGTTCAGGTTGTGGGGGAGTCTTAATATGGCGCGTTTATTAATTGTGTTTATTGTTATTGCTGCAGTTGCAGCGATAGCACCTTGGCTGATAGACGAGAAAGGTTATGTTCTTATTGCGTTCGGCCAGTGGACTGTAGAGGGAAGCATTGTAAGCTTCGCCATTCTTACCGCCTTGGCGCTGTTTCTGGGCTACTTGATTTACAGCTTGGTGCGCTATGGCTTGGGCAGTTACCGCAATTTGCGTCATGGCTTTTTCGCGCGCGCGAAAGAGCGCAAGCAGGCCGTATTGGAACAAGCAATTTGGGCGTTGATTAATGACGACATGGAGCAGCTGCAACATACATTGAGCAAAGGCAAGGTGGAAGACCATTGGCAGGATTTTGCATTGGCAATGCGCGCCAAAGCAAGTTTGCGTCAAGATAAGCCAGATCTAGCCCTAAACTTGCTTGATGAGCTCTCAGATACCAACCGTGCGAAACCTGCGGCACTGTGGTTAGAGAGCCACTCTGATGCAGAGGTATTAGCGACCTTACGGCAACAGTGTAGTAGTAAAAAAGCGACTTCACAGCAGCTAAACTTATATGCACAGGTGCTACTAAGATTACGAAAGTACAGTGAATTTGCAGAGCTAGTGCCGCGTTTGGTGAAATCACAAAGTCTTAATGAATACCAATGGGACTGGGCGCTGCGACAATATTTCCAAGGAGCAGATAAAACTCAGCTCGATAAACGCCAAAGTGAGCTGCCAAAGCATATCCGTGAGGCGGCACACACACACTATCTACGTGCTGTTGTGCGCATAGGCGACATTGCGTCGGTGACTGATGCCTTGAAGAAGTTATTGAAACGCGGTGAATATTCGCAATTATTGTCTATCCTTAGTGAGATAGAGCAAGGTGACGTTGAAGCGCTGCAAAAGGCACTGCAACAAGAATTGAAGAAGCAACCTGACGAAGCAGAAATGCTATTGTGCCTCGCTTACTTGGCACAAAGCCAAGGAGAGCATGACCTCGCATCGCGTATTTTCGATAAGGTGCTAGCACAACAACAAACCCTGCCTCATCCGCAGCGTGCGATGCGTAGTTATCGCGCAACGCAGCAAGCTGAAAAAGCATTATTGGTTCTCGATCACAGCTAAGACTTAAGACCAGAAGCAGGGAAGGTAATGAAGAATCTCTTTAACTTAACCTTTGTAGTAGCACTGGGTTACTTCATTACCGGCTTTTTAAGCAACGCGCTACTGGCTATTGATGGCTATGCCGTGGCTTCCTGGCCTCCCTCAGGAATAGCGTTAGCGGCATTATTGATTGCAGGGCGGCGAGCGTTGGTTGGCATTGTGCTTGGCGCGTTGATGACCAACTTACTTCATCTTGAAGTGGTCGCCGACATCTTACATTGGCAGGTTGCTTTGCATGCGGCCTCTGTGACCGCAGCTTCAACTGCTCAGGCCTTTCTCGGTTACTGGGTCATCACCCGAATAATAAAAGCGCCTCTGGATCTCTCAGACCTCAAGCTGACCATCACCAGTATTATTTTTGGTGGACCAGTTGTTTGTGTCTTCGCCGCTGCTGTGGGTACTGAGCTGCTGATCACTAATGGCGTTATTCCTGAGGTGGCGCGATGGGACAGCTTCGTCACTTGGTGGATAGGCGATAGCATCGGAGTTATGATTTTTACTCCGTTGTTGTTGGCAGGCTTTAACTTCGCGGTGATGCGTCATCGCTTACAAGTGATTGTGCCATCCATAGTGATTTATGCGGCCATTAGCCTGACCTTTTATGCTGCTGCAACCAACAAGCACAATAAAGACCAAGAATTATTCCAAGCCCAAGCTCAGGTCGTTGTTGACCAATTCGACGAAATTCTTACTCGCCTACGGGCCAATACTCAAGTACTAGCCTCCTTCATTGGTAATCAACAGTCGGTGACTCGTGGCGAATTTCGTGAGTTCACGGCTAAGCAGATGAATTACAACCCAGAAATTAATGCGCTGGTGTGGATGCCTAAAGTAAGAGGCCAAGATATCGCTCAGTTTGAACAATCTACCACGGTGGAAATGAGCAACCCTTACAAAGTGTTTGCCCGCTATGAGCGCGACACCAATAACGGCGCGCACTTTCCGGTTTACTACGGCCACTTTTCTCAGGGAATGCGACAGGTTTTTGGCTTAGATATCAGTGCTGAGCCTTATTTTAAGCATCTTCAAGCGTATAAAGGTGAACTCTTCGTCACTGATACCTTTGCGCTAGAGAGTAGCCCTCAAGGAGACTTAGGGTTTTTGGTGTTGTCGCCTGTCAGAGCCAAAGATAAAAGTATCAGAGGGTATGTGGCTGCGGTGGTTAGCTTGCCCTTGTTGTATCGCTCGGCGATGGCCAACCTGACCTTCAATAATGTTGGGGTTGAGCTGGTGGATATGAGTGCGCAGCCTCATAAAGTTATTTTACCTTTAGCGCAGTCCGGACCCGTTATCATGCGTCATGACTTTGCGATCGCTAACCGCCAATGGCAACTTAATTTGCACCGTCAAGGAATAGCCCACGCATGGTCTGGCTACTGGTATGCACAGGTCATAGGCATGTTGTTTGTGTGGTTACTAATTACTTTTTTAATCGCCATTACCGGCAGTAATATTCGGGTGCGTGACCAAGTAGCAAAACAAACCCGGGTGTTACGAGAAGAAAAAGCCAAAGCTGATAGTGCCAATGACGCTAAGTCTCAGTTTCTGGCTAACATGAGCCATGAAATTCGTACGCCAATCAATGGCATTAAAGGTTTGCACTATTTAGCGTTGCAACAACAAGATTGGCCACAAGCACAGCAATATATCACTCAAGCCGACAGTGCTCTGAGCGTATTACTTCGGGTGCTCAATGATATCCTCGACTTTTCGAAAATGGAGGCGGGCAAACTAGACTTGTATCAAGAGCCTTTAGAACTTGAAGAGCTGTGCAAAGAACTAAAACACCTTATGAGTGTGGAAGCGGGTAACAAAAGTTTAGTGATTGACTATGAAATTAACGAGGGAGTGAACCCTGTATTCCACACCGATGCAATTCGCTTGAAGCAAGTGTTATTAAACCTATTAAATAATGCCGTTAAATTCACCCAGCAAGGGGCGATCCGCCTAAAGGTAGACGAACACGATAACGAGCTTTGCTTTAGTGTCACGGATACCGGCATGGGCATTCGCGAAGATATTCAAAAGCAATTGTTTAAGCCCTTTTCTCAAGCCGATGGCTCCACCTCGCGACGCTTCGGCGGCACAGGGTTAGGTTTGAGTATCTGTCAGAAACTGGTCACCTTAATGGGCGGGCGTATTTCCCTAGAAAGTGAAGAGGGGCTAGGCTCGTGTTTTCGTGTCTATCTTCCCAAACAGAGCCCTTTAGCTGTGCGTCCAGATGTGCCCAAGGCAAAAGAGCAAGCCACTTTGGAGTTAGACCTCACCGGCGTCGCTATTTTGTTAGTTGAGGATAACTTGTTAAACCAACAAGTTGCCAAAGCCATGCTCGAGGGCAAAGGAGCTCAGCCTGATATTGCTAATGACGGTGTTGAGGCTATTGAGATGGTGAGTGAAAACCACTATGACTTAGTTCTAATGGATATTCAAATGCCGAACATGGATGGTTTAACCGCAGCTAGAGCTATTCGCAATGAGCTACTGCTAGACGACTTGCCAATTATTGGGCTCTCTGCCAATGCTCAAGAGCATGACTTTAAGCTGGCTGAGCACTACGGGATGAATGATTATGTGGTCAAACCCATAGACGCGGAGCGGCTATTTAGTAGTATCGCCATGCAATTAAAACAGCACCCAGCGAAGCAGCACGCGTAGCTTGAATTTATCCCTCAAGTGCGTATGATCCGCGAAATTTTATCGAAACCTAGGGGGTCATTATGATCAATCGCCAGTTACCATTGCTCGACTTACACCGCCACCTTGATGGCAATGTGCGTGCCAAAACAATTTTAGAGCTTGGTCAGCAGTTTAATCTTGACCTTCCAGGCAGCGATCTTGAATCGCTACGCCCTCATGTTCAGGTAATCGAGGTTGCTCCAGACTTAGTCTCATTTCTGGCTAAGCTGGATTGGGGAGTGAAAGTGTTAGGGGATTATGACGCCTGTCGTCGTATTGCTATTGAAAATGTCGAAGACGCAGCTGCACAAGGTATTGACTATACCGAGTTGCGCTTTAGCCCCTATTACATGGCGATGAGTCATGGTTTGCATCCGCAAGGTGTAGTAGAAGCGGTGGTTGATGGTATCCACAGCGCGGTGCAAGAGCATGACGTTCAAGTCAACTTAATTGGCATTTTATCGCGTACCTTTGGTCAGCAAAAGTGCCAGCAAGAACTCGATGCCATCTTAGCCTTCAAAGAGCACATGGTCGCCGTTGATTTAGCTGGTGATGAGTTGGGCTTCCCCGGGGAGTTGTTTGTTGATCACTTTAGGCAAGTTCACAAAGCCGACTTGCGAGCGACTATTCACGCTGGCGAGGCCGAAGATTCACGCAGTATCTGGCAAGCCATTGAAGGATTAGGGGCTGACCGCATCGGCCATGGCGTTAACGCCGCTAAAGACCCCAAGCTGATGGATTATTTGCGCGATCACCGTATCGGTATTGAATCTTGCTTGACCAGTAACGTACTGACCAGCACAGTGGCACAAATTGATACACATCCGCTCAAACAATTTTTAGAGCATGGCATTTTGGCTAGCATCAACACCGATGACCCAGCGGTGCAAGGTATCGAGCTTGCTAATGAATATCAGCATGCTGCCTACCAAGCCGGCCTCAGCCAAGAGCATATCACTCAGGCCCAAGAAAACGCCCTGACTATCGCTTATTTAAGTGACGGTGATAAAGCTGCATTAAAAGTGAAAGCGGCGCAGCGTTCATAAATTAGGCTGCATTGCAGCTTTGATAGCTGCGACTTAGCGCATGTAAAACCTGAGTACGGCTAATGATGCCTATCACTTTGTTTTGCTCCACTACGGGGTATTGCTTGGGTTTATGAGGTTGTTGCATTTTTAGCGCAACCTCCAGTAGTGGCATCTGTGTGGATGTTGTGAGCACATCTTGGTGCATCACATCAGCCACTGTAATGCGGCCATCACAAAAATAGCTATTGATGGTCAGCGGTGCCAGACAATCCTGCTCCGACAAGTAACCCACCAACTGTTGTTGCTCATCAACAACAGGTGCGCCTATAACCTGGTGTTTCTTGAGCAGCGCAATGGCCGCTGTTAGTTCCAAGTCTGGGCTGAGAGAAAGAAAGCTGCGGCTCATAGCATGCTGTACTTTTAAATCGAACATAATCTGTCACTCCTTTAAGTCTTAGGAGCAGTGTAGGCTTGTCTTTTTGATAGGTAAAAGGGAATAAATAAATGGAAGTGTTCGATTTAACGGATGGTTGAGTGAGAGTTAGCCCTACATCGATGAAATGTAGAGCTTTAGCTTGCTGCCTCTACTTGATAAAAGCAAATGCGTCGGCAAACATATATTCGCGCTGGGCACCATGTTCAATGAAGTCGTCGCGTACAATGCCTATCATGTCGAAGCGTCCCGCCATATAAATAGAGTAAGGCTCCAAGGAAACAATGTCTTTCATCACCGCGTGGTGCACAAGGCCGGTATGACCATGCCATTCACCTTGAGGCTGCTCAACCACCGGGATAAAAGTGAAGTTACTGCGTTTAGCTGCCCACTGCTGCATTTCCTCTTTGGCATATAAAGCATCTTCATGCTTCACACCCCAGTAAAAAAAGACGGGACGGTCACAGTCAATTTCAGCTAGGTGGTCGGCCATTGATTTTACGTATGAAAAACCGGTGCCACCGGCTAACAATACCACCGGACGGGTGCAGTCGATGCGTAACTGCGATACGCCTAAACCTACTTCTATCAGCGCTTGGGTGCCATTTTCATGGTGCTGGCGCAAATGATCGAGGGCTTGCATCGCATAGCTATCAGCGCCCGATGCGCCGATATGCAGCTCAATTTGCTGTTTTTGGCTTGGGCGGCTGGCGATAGAGAAGGCGCGCTTATCTTTCTCGGCTAAAACGAGCTGCAAGTAGTGACCCGCTTCAAACTCAGCTGGCTGCTCTGGTGCCAAGACAACCTTGGAAACAAATTCTGTCAGTGGCGTGATGCTTACCACATCCGCTTTTAGTGTTTGCATGATTAACCTTTATGATTTTAGCTGCGCCACAGCGTATCACATAAGCGGCTGTGGCGATAAGTCTGCACTTTAGTCGATACCTAGGGAATCCCAGATTTCGTCAACGCGCTGTTTGACCTTGTCATCCATAACGATAGGCTCACCCCATTCGCGATCCGTTTCTCCTGGCCACTTATTGGTTGCGTCCATGCCCATTTTCGAACCCAACCCAGAAACAGGTGAAGCAAAGTCGAGATAATCGATCGGGGTGTTTTCCACTAGGGTGGTGTCGCGAGCGGGGTCCATACGGGTGGTGATCGCCCAAATGACATCATTCCAGTCGCGTGCGTTGACATCGTCATCACAGACAATGACGAACTTAGTGTACATAAACTGGCGTAAGAACGACCAGACTCCCATCATTACTCGTTTTGCATGTCCTGGATACTGCTTTTTCATGGTCACTACGGCCATGCGGTATGAGCAGCCTTCTGGGGGCAGGTAAAAATCGACTATCTCTGGGAATTGCTTTTGCAGTATAGGTACAAATACCTCGTTCAGGGCGACGCCTAAAATAGCCGGCTCATCGGGTGGGCGGCCAGTATAGGTGCTGTGATAAATAGGATTTTCACGGTGCGTAACATGCGTCACCGTCATAACAGGGAAGTCATCGACCTCATTGTAATACCCGGTATGGTCACCATAAGGCCCTTCTGGGGCGCGCTCGTCTTGAGCAATGTAACCTTCAAGCACGAATTCGGCACTAGCGGGAACCTGTAAATCGTTGGAAACAGACTTGACCACTTCGGTCTTACCGCCACGAAGTAAACCTGCAAAGGCGTATTCACTCAGAGTATCGGGCACAGGTGTTACCGCACCTAGTATGGTGGCAGGGTCGGCTCCGAGGGCAACCGACACCGGGTAAGGTTCACCCGGATGCTCTTTACACCACTCTTGAAAGTCAAGCGCACCACCGCGATGGGATAGCCAACGCATGATGATTTTGTTTTTCCCCAGTAATTGCTGGCGATATATACCGAGGTTCTGACGTTTCTTGTACGGGCCCTTGGTAACGGTTAGGCCCCAAGTGATCAACGGTGCAGCATCACCCGGCCAGCAGTGCTGAATGGGCAGGCGGGTTAAATCTACTTGCTCCCCAGCTAATACCACTTGTTGGCATGGCGCTTTCTTCACTTCCTTCGCTGGCATGTTAAGCACTTGCTTGAACACCGGCAGCTGGCCTATGGCTTCTTTAATACCTTTCGGGGGCTCAGGCTCTTTTAAAAAGGCCAACAGCTTACCTACTTCACGCAAGGCCTCTACATTATCTTGGCCCATACCTAGGGCTACGCGTTCAGGAGTGCCAAAGAGGTTAGCTAATACCGGAATGTCGTGACCTTTGGGGTTTTCAAATAATAGGGCCGGGCCTTTAGCGCGCAATGTGCGATCGGCTATTTCCGTCATTTCCAGGTAAGTATCGATGGGCTGGCTAATTCGTTTGAGCTCGCCGCGCTTTTCCAGTAACGCGATAAAGTCGCGAAGATCTTTATATTTCATTACGCCTCGTTAAGCCTGAGTGTTTGCAGCATTATACTGTAACCCAATGGAAAAGCGATCAGTGGCTACGGTGACACTGCCAGGTTTCATTCCCTATCATTAGCATTGCTTCATCGCCCTTGCCCCAGAAGGTCATCTCACCGTTAGTATATTTACTCCCGGAGGCTGAGCGTTCTCCCGATAAACTGTAAGTATCGCCGTCAAGCGTTAATGTGGCCGTGCTGTCGTTATATTCGACCTTTAATACCGATCCAGAATCACACCGATAGCTAATGCCAACGAAATTGTCGGATGGTTCTATGGATAACTCTGAACACGCAGATAACAAAGTGACAAGTAATAATATTATTAGGGAGGGCTTCATAAGTGAAAGACTCCTATTTTGTGGACAACTACAGTGTAGCGTATGCACTTAACTGGGCCTATTACCCTTTTTTAGGATTTATTGAAGCTGCGTTAGCTCACCGTCTTTTTGCTATGACTTGAGCGCCTGACCCTTTGGGTGAGCGACGATAAATAAAGTTATCAGCACAAACAAAAAATCGCGGGCGCATTCGGTGCTGGTATTGCGCTGAATCCGCATCGCACACAACGTTGGGCTAGAGACTGGCGTTTGTGCTGATGTTAGCAACCCTTTCATCTAGTCCGTAGCTGGAACCATGATTGCTATCGCGGTACACTCTTGTAACTTATTTAACAAAAATAAAAAGTACTACTTTTAAAATGCATTTCATGGAGTGAAATAATGAAATTATTTATTGCCCTGCTGTTGGGGCTTGTTAGCACGGCCGTTGGTGCCGAGGAAGCCAAAGCAGAGCTTATTCCCCTAGAACATTTCTCCCGTAGCGCACAGTACCACTCTCTTAAATTATCTCCCGATGGCGCCTACTTAGGGGCGATGACCAAAAAAGAGGGCAAGGATGTTCTGTTTATTCTTGATACCGAAAACTTCAAAATGCATCACGGCGTCAGTTTTCCCGGCAACGCACAGGTTGGCGATTATCAGTGGGTCAATAATGAGCGCGTGGTGTTAAGCAAAGAGTATTTGCAAGGCTGGAAAGACCATCCTGAGTATTATGGTGAATTATTTGGCGTAAACGTCGATGGTAGCCGCTCTAAATATCTGATGGGCTATCAGGGGGAGCAACAGACAGGCTCGCGTTTACGAAAGGCGACCTCCGTATACGGCACCTCTTATATTCTTGACCCATTGGTTGATGATGAGCGACACATGCTGGTGGTTACCTACCCTTGGACTGGCAGCAAGGAGCCCCATACCATCGTTTATGAAGTGGATGTGTATCGCGGGTTGCGCCGTCAGGTCACCCGTTCACCGTCGCGTATGGCGCAGTTTTTAACTGACGAGCAAGGACGCTTGCGGGTATCGGTCTCCACTGATAATTACACCGACCAAGAGATTCACTTACGTGACCTTGATGAGGGCCAGTGGGTTGAGCTTGAGCGCGGGGCCATGGGGTTGTCAGATATCAAGTTGCATGGCTTTAACCAAAAAGGGGATGTCGTGTATGCCAGTGCCTCTAAAAATGGCGAACCAGCCGGCCTTTATAAGTTGAACTTAGAGACTAAAACCCATGAATTGGTCTATCAAGAAGAGCATGTCTCTCCTAGCAAGGTATGGGTTGATGAGGTCGATAAATCGGTATTCGCGATTGAATATGAAGCGCAATATCCTAATTATGCTTTTGTCGATAAGAATGCGCCTATGGCAAAGCGTCTTAAGGGGCTTTTGCAAGCCGTTCCCGGGCGCCAAGTGCGTATCACCAGTAGCACCGAAGACGGTAACCTGAGTGTGGTGTGGACTGGTAGCGATCGTCACCCCAGTAGCTTTTACCTGTTTAATGCCAGTACCAACGAGTTGAAGTTTTTGTTCTCGTCGCGGCCTTGGATTGATACCACGCAAATGTCACAAACCAAGCCCATTCAGTATACTGCGCGTGATGGGCTGAATATTTACGGTTACTTTACCGTGCCCCATGGTAAGGAATTAAAAGACTTACCATTAGTTGTACTTCCCCACGGCGGCCCCCATGGTCCTCGTGACTGGTGGGGATTCGATCCCGAAGTACAGCTCTTGGCTAGCAGAGGCATAGCTGTGTTGCAGGTCAACTTCAGGGGCTCAGGCGGCTTTGGTGGCAACTTCCAGCGTGCAGGGTATCGCAAATGGGGCAGTGATATTCAGTATGACATTATTGACGGTGTTAACTACGTGGCAGAGCAAGGCTGGGTTGATAAAGATAATATGTGCATCATGGGAGCCAGCTTTGGCGCTTACTCAGCACTGCAAAGCGCTATTATTGAACCCGATATGTTCCAATGTGCGGTGGGCGTAGTCGGGGTCTATGATTTGCCGCTGATGTTTGATGAGGGTGACGTAGCTGCTCGCGATAGTGGCCAGCGTTACTTACGCAAGGTCTTAGGCAGCGACAAGAAGCAGCTAAAGGCGTTCTCACCGAGTTACAATGTCGATAAATTAAAGGCGCCCGTACTCATTGTTCATGGAGGAGAAGATCAGCGCGCCCCTATTGAACAGGCCGAGTCTTTGATAGCCGCCTTAGATAAGGCCGAACATCGGTATCAATATGTGTTGCTGGAGGATGAGGGACACGGCTTTTATAACGCCGAGCACCAACTTCATTATTACCAGCAGATGATGGCGTTTATCACTGAACACCTTAATTTATAAAAGGTATAGCTTGTGATTGAGCGATGTAAAAAGGCCCTGTTTTAAAACAGGGCCTTTTAGTAAGAAAATGGCCTACAGCCGCAAGGGCAAGCAGGCCACGGGAACAAACCTAATGTGCGTGGTCATGCTCATCTTGAGCAATACCCAACCACTGCAATTTACTGGCAGCAAAGTTAAGCTCTTGGGTCGCAGTGATAGCCTGCGACTCTAAGTCCACTTTGTGTAGCATGTTCTCTTGCTGATTGAGCACGTAAAGAGCTTCCTCGTCTACGGCAACCGCTAACTGGTAGTTCTCTGATACCTCAGAAAAGAGGTTGAAGTGAGTGCTGTGATGCCAGCCACCATCGCCTTCAAAAACGTGCAAGTCACCGTGATTATCGAGAATAAAGTAAGCACCGTGATGAGTGCTAAAGGTGCTAGCCAAAGCATCGACGTCTGCTTCATCACGCCATAACACTTCGGTCATTTCACGATTTTCTGGATCGAGGTTGAACAATCGCTTTGCTGAGGTAATGGCAAGCAGGTCATGCGAATTATGGCTTGCTTTGATGGTGCCAATGCGACCCTCAAGCCCCTCAGGGTTGGCTATCTTATGGGCACTGAAGCTCGTATCTTGCTGTTCTATTAGCAGTACTCCATCGCTACAACCAAAGGCGATATGTTCTTCATTTTGCGCGCTGCCGTGGAGCATCGGGCAGGTTGGTGCAAAGCGTAGTTCATGGTGAAGATGATCATCATGGCGGTGAAACAGCTCAACTTGGCTAGGCAATACAGTGTCACTGCTGGGCTCTCGATAGGTTGCTAGCACATAGTCGCCGCGTATCTGTGCGGCACCATGCATATAAGTAGCAAACTCATGGTGGGCAATTACCTCACCTTCGCCAATATGATGATCGTCAAGTAAGGTGACTGATGCGTTGACCGTGTTTTGTTTATCACCATCGAAAAATAAGGCCGCTTGTTGCTCTGCAGCGTCAAAGTGTGTCGGCTTAGCACCACTAAGTTGTAACGATGACAAGCTAGGGGCTTGCTCGTAAGGGTGCATATGGTCGCCATGGTCTTCGCTATAAACGCCACCATCAATAAACTCTACTAAGCCTTGGTCTCGCTGGATCAGCGCAGCGTAACGCAAAGAGGGTGTAGCGTAAATGCCAGATACCACATGCGTTGTCGGTAGTAGCTCGACGAGGCTTAAGTCCTCAGCGTTAAATACGCTTACTTCAGCCTGTTCAGCCGCCGAAATTAATAGGCGTCCGGCGATGTGTTCATCATTATGCTCATGCTCTGAGTGCTCTTCAGGTACAGTTTCTGTGGGTTGATTTAGGTCATCAATACTGTCGCCACAACCCCACAATAATGTCGTCGCAACTAATAATGGTAAATAACGTAAGCGCAAAGCAAGCTCCTTAATAATTATTCTGGCTCCATGTTTTGTTATATAGTAACAGTAAGGTGTTATATTGCAACATAACATTGCTTGACGCCGGCTTTTAGTAACAGCTAGGAGTTATCGCTTACTAGCTACAGTGCTTTAGCGCTATTTTAGCTTTAGGGTGGTTTTGTTCGGCGGCTTTTTTAAACCACAGACATGCTTGTCGAGTGTCTTGTTCAGTACTTTGGCCTTTTAAATACATGTCACCTAAGTTGTATTGCGACCAAGCATCACCTTGCTCGGCACCACGCTGAAAAGCGCTCAATGCCTCAGTCCACAAGCCTTGACGAAAATACTCAATACCTTTTTGGTTGGCTTGATTTAATTTAGGCCCTTCGTAGAGAGGTTTTGGCTTAGGTCGTGGACGAACGATGCCGCCGTCAATGTAGATATGCTCTGGGCGACGGGCTGAAATAATCGTGCCCTGCGCAAATAAAGGGGCGAGCTGCTGGCGTTCAAGAGAGATGGGGTTTGTTAAAAAGTAGCTATCAAGCATTAAATTATCCATGCTGATGGCTTTGTCTGTACCGCTTTCTCGCTTATAAGTGACACTACTCACTTTGAAAGTGACGGTATCAGAGTCAACAGCTTTAACCTGAAGCACTTGATACCCCGGCGCTGCGTCTTTGCCAAGTGCACGACTTAGGCCTTGCTTTTCGAAGACGTACACATCCCAAATTTTGGGCGCAGCTAAGTTGGCAGCCATTTGTTGCCCTTGTTGGTGATTATGATTAACAAGCAAAACCACTAATGCTGCAATAAGCCACAAGCCCACGCTATGGTAAGTCGCCCAAATGAGCCAATGGCTCAGAGTTGCGCCGGGCCTGCCTAGCGGCATCAAGGGCAAGCCATAAACACTGAGTACTGAATAGCGGCCAAAGCGTTTATTGATATGAGTTGGAGCGAGCCGCTCGGTGGGGACGGCAGAAACTGGCATACTAACATTCCTTGTTGCGCAAGTATCTTTCACACTAGCGCAACTAAAAAATGTTAGCAAGATTTTATTTTGCTTGAATTTTGTCCTTAGCGTCGGCGGCCATGTAGGCAAAAACGGCATACGCAGCGGTATTTTGCTTTAGCTTGTGTGGTTCGATTTTATCTAAGGTGTCATCAGCGGTGTGATGGTAATCAAAGTAGTCGGTGCCGTCTTGATGCAAGGCAAATATAGGGCTCGATTGTGCTCGTTCAAACGGGATTAAGTCCGGCCCTCCTCGGGCTGAGTTTGCGCCGATATAGGTTACATCGAGAGGTCTCAGTTGCTCAGCAATAGCGCGCACTATGGGTAAGGATTGGGCATGCACGTTCGACTCGAACGCATACACGACATCGGCGCCAAAATCCGATTCGGCGGCGGCAACGATGTGATCTAACTCATCACTATGTGCTTTGACATAATCTTTAGCACCCCATAGGCCAAGCTCTTCAGCGGCAAAGAGGACAACACGAATACTTCGCTGCGGGCGTTTCACCTCTGCCACATGCTTTGCTGCTGCCATGGTGATTGCAACCCCTGCGCCGTCATCTAAGGCACCGGTGCCTAAATCCCATGAGTCAAGGTGGCTAGCTAAGAGAACGTACTCATCAGGTTTACTATGGCCAGTTATCTCACCAATCACGTTGTAGCTCTCGCCCTGTCCTAAGTCTTCGGTTTGTATATTGATGTGCACGGTGACTTGTTCGCCGAGTGCGATAAGTCGCGCAATTTGATCGGCATCTGGGTTGGCAATAGCCACATTGGGGATCTTGCTTACCCCCTCCTGGTAGTGACTGCCACCGGTATGAGCAAAACGGTGATGACTGGTGCTGACTGAGCGCATCATATAGCCAATTGCGCCTTTTTGTGCCGCAACAACGGCGCCTGAACTGCGCGCTTTCACTGCAGGCCCATAACCGTTGCCATCAATATCACGGTTCATGCGATAGTTCACATAGGCAATTTTTCCTGCTAGCGAGCCGGTGGGTGCAGCTTGTAACTCTGCCAGCGTTTCAAACAATACGATAGGGGCGGTGAGGCCGTTTTTTGCGGTGCTGACGCTGTTGCCTAAAGCCGTTAGATGCAGCGGTTGTTTGCTAGGAGTGAGTATATGTCCTGATTCATGATAGCGGCGCCAGTGCGGGAAATGGGCTTTTTCGAGCCATACTTTATCGAAGCCGAGCCGTTCGAACTGAGCTTTGGCCCAAGCGACGGCCTTTTTATCATTCTCGGTACCCGGAAGGCGAGGGCCGACCTCGGTAGTAAGGGACTCCACGAGCTGCCAACTTAACTCGCTGTTTTGTGCCTGCTGGCGAATTTGTGCGGTGTGTTGTAATTGCTCAGTGGTAAATTGCTCTGCGGCTGCTTGCTGTATTGGCGCTAATGCGAGTAGGGGCAGTGCCAACAAAGAGACAAACTTCATGGTTGTTCCTAGGTCTTGAGATAAAAATGTATTTAATCACATCCTTACTCATGGTGATAATTTATGCGGTAGGTCGGAAGGGAAGGAGGCCGCCAAGTGGCGACCTCTTTATGGTTAGAAGCTGAACTGGGCTGCAAGGCGGAAGTTCGTGCCTTCGCCCACAGTGACATTACTGACGCCACCGCCGGCAAGGTAGTCAGTATCAAAGAGGTTCTCAATATTGAGTCTTAAGTCAATGTCATTACCGGCAAGCTTAAGCGCATAGGTAGCACCGACATCGACGCGCGTATACGCGTCTTTCTCTACGGTGTTGGCACTGTCGGCAAAGCGTTTTCCGGTATAAAAAACGCCAGCATTAAAGGCCAAGGCATCGTTAAGCTCATAGCGTGACCACAGTGAGGCCGACCACTTGGGTGCATCCGCAGGGCGGTTGCCCTCATAATTCTCATCACGTTCGTATTGAGCATTTAGATACATGGTGGACGCCATGACGAAAAAACGATCGGTGACCGCGCCCTGTGCGGCGAGCTCCAGGCCCTTATGGCGCTGCTCGCCCACCTGTGTAGTGATTGAATCATAATCAGGGTGTTCAACGAGCTCAGTGACTAAGGTGCCGTCTTTACTGATATCAAACAGTGAGCCGCTTAGCAGTAAACGGTCATCGAACAACTGCCACTTAGCACCGAGCTCTATTTGCTCAGAAGTCACAGCGTCAAGTTTCATATTATGATTCTTGTCGGTTTCATTATTGAGCTTATCGGCGCCCTGCGGCTCGAAGCCTTCTGAGTAGCTGAGGTAAATCGTGGCGGTATCCAGTGGGTGGTAAAGTACGCCCAGTTTAGGAAGTACAGATTCATTGTCGGCACCGGTTTTATTTTGCTTATCATAACGTCCACCAATAGAGACTTGCCACTGTGGGTTCACAGTGATCAAATCCTGAATATAGATACCATAGTAGTCATATTCTGCGGTGTATAAGCTATCATCGCTCTGATAGCTTACATTGGGGCGGCTTGGCTGTTGCTGCGCGAGCGTGTGATCCACTGCATCTGCGCGGGTGCGAAGCTGCCCATAATAGTAATCTAGACTATTGGCACCAATCAGTAGTTGGTGCTGCATATTGGCCAGCTTAAATTCACCAACAAAGTCGATGTAGGCGGTAGTAAATTGCCAATCATCAAAGCGATCATAGGGGCGCGAGGTGTAGCTATCACCGACTTGATAGTCGCTCGGTTTGCGCGGTGCTGACTCAAAACGTTGGCGCTCGAACGTTTGCTCGTTGTAGCCTACTTTCACTTGCCACTGGTTATTGATGAAATGGTTCACATCAAGGCCGATATTCTCCACAGTTATATCAGTGAATGCCCAAGAAAAATCGTAAATCGTTTTATCGTCACCGATAAGCTCGCCATCGTTGTTTAGCCAAGCCCCAGTGTCTAACCCAGTTTTATCATCAGTGCGGTCATAATGTACGCGTATTAGGGTGTCGTCCGTGAGGTCATAATCTAACACCATAGCGCCCAAAAAGCGGTCTCGTTCGCGTTCTTCGCCGTTGGGGTATTCGCGCCAGAAGTTTACATCTTGCTTGACTAAAATGCCGCGCCCGCGCAGGCGCTCATCTTCGGTTAGTGCAGAGCTTGCATCAAGCATAAAGCGAGTGGAGCCGTGTTGATCGATATCTGCCGCAAGGTTAATAAATTGATTGGCGGTGGGCTTTTTGGTCACCATATTGACCAATCCGCCCGGACCAGACTGACCATAGAGGATACTCGAAGGGCCTTTGATAACCTCAACACGCTCAAGGATTTCAATCGGTTGTTGGTAATGAGACCAATGCTGGTGGCCATCGCGTAAGTAGCCAGTCGATGAACTTAAGCCAAACCCACGCATGTTGAATGTTTCTCGGTTACGCTGTTTCGAGCCCGATGTAAGGCTGGCGTCATTACTCAGTACTTCGCCGAGTGTGGTGGCCAGTTGCTCATTAACGATAGTGTCAGGAATAACAGTTACAGACTGAGCCGTCTCTAGCAATGAGGTATTTGTGCGTAAGGCGCCTGAAGCGCTATCCACTTTATAGTCGTTAAAATACGAGCCGACGACTTCGATCTTTTCCATGTTTTCAGTTGCGAGAGTCGCGGTAGGGAAGGCAGCTGCGATTGCTAAAGTGAGCGCGTGGCGTTTCATAATAATTACCTAGATAAAAAACAACGTTGCGCATGTTAATGAAAGTAATTATCAATTGCAATTGTTATTTTTTACTCGTACATATTGAAGTAACTGTTGGTATTCATTATGAATTTGTTGAAAGTCTGCGTTACTGTGGGTGTTTTTATCCGGGTGGTGCGCAAGCGCAAGCGCGCGCCATCGCTTTTTTAGTGCTTGTATTTGAATCGGCTGTGACAATTTCCAACGTTTGTTAATACGTGCTAGGGTCGTATCGTCTAAAGTGTTAATGGGCAAGGCTTGCCAAAACTGGTCTAACAAGTCTATAACTTGCTCGCGAGATAAGGCGTAATTCTGCCAATTGAGGTAATATTCTCGCAACGAATCGTTGCTGCTAGGTCGTTGTTTTGGGTGGCCGTAAACGAGCTGAATATGTAAACTAGATATGGACAAATAGCAGTCGCTTTTGAGCAATTCATCTTGCAGCTGAAACAGTGCATTCATAATGATGAAGTTGCGTTTAGCTAAATCGGCCATGGAGTCTTCATCAAGGCGGCCAAGGTGACCGTGTGCTTTTAATTGGCTAGCCAGGGTATGGACTTTCCAACTTTGACCGTCCGTTAAGAGCGCTAAGATAGGCTCTATGAGTGGGTTGTAATGTGAGTCGTCCATAATAAAACCGTAAACGTAAATGAGATTGCCCAGCGTAGGGTGTACAGGGTTTAAAATACAGTGAAATGGAATATGTCGCAAAGGAAGCTCCCTCGGTTACTGGTGTGTATCCAGTTACTTGTATGCTCACTTTTTACTAGCCTGAGCTATGGTGATGCGCTGATTGACGATATTCGCTCCCAACCTCAGCAATTGCAACGCGATTACGCCATCAGCAAACTCGCTCAACCTCTCTCTGAACCACAACAATTAGCAGTTAATGCCTTTATCGCCAAACAGTTTTTTGAAGACAGTAACTACGAAAAGGCGGCTCGCTACTATTTACGCGCGGAGCAACTAGCTGCAAAACACGGCACGGTAATTGAGCATTCCCGATACGCACAGATGCAAGGCGTTAGCCACTACTACCGGGGTCAAGATTTAACCGCTATCGAAGATTATCTTCGCGCCATCGAGATCATCGAGCAAATCGACAAACCCATTATTGCAGCCCATTTATATAATAATATTGGCTTGGCTTATTCTGGCGCAGACCAAATCGAAGCGGCCATCGCCTCCTATTCAAAGGCAAAAGAGCTTTACGATGAATATGGCGACGAGTATGACCAAGTTAATATCATGCACAACATCGCCGTTGCTTACATGGACTGGTACCGCTTCGAAGCTGCGTTCGATATTTATGAGCAAATAGGTGATAGCTTTGAGCGTTTGGGCGATACCATAGGGCAAGCGCAAATGGAGACTAACTTAGGCTCTATTTACCAATCACGTATGGATTTCGAACAAGCAGAAATTTACTACCAAAAAGCTCTGGTGAAATACCAAGAAAATGGCGACCGCCCAAACCATATTGTCAATCTTATTCGCTTAGCTGAGTTAAACTTCGTGCAAGGGCGTTTTGATGCCGCGTATACGCAAATGCGTGACGCCCAAGCGCAGGCTGAGGTAATGGATAATTTGCATTACAACAGCAATATTAAAGAGATTGAAGCCAAGTTGCTGTTCGCTAAAGGCCAATATAAGCAGGCACAGCAAGCGCTGCGAGAGGTTTACACCATGCGCGAGCAGGTGACCGATGACAAAGCTTCTCCTGCGATTTCCTTAATTGAATTACTCGTGACTGCGGCGCAGGGTGATCATGTCAAAAGCGCATTGCTATACGAGCGCTATGAGCGCCAGCAGCAAGAGATGTTAAGCAATAAAATAGCCAGTTCTTTGAATGATTTCCAAGCTAAGTACAATGCCACGGAACTACAACAACAGGTTGACTCGCTCAAGCAACAGCAACAGTTAGACAAACTCGAAGCGCAGCAGCGTCGTCAAATGACATTTCTGGCTGCAGGTATACTGATATTGGCTTTTATCAGTATAGTGTTGTTATTCCGGCGCTCTGCCGAGCGCAAAGCCACGGCAATGCTAGAGGATAAAGTAAAGCAACGTACCAAAGAGCTGGAGGAGTTGGCCGATCAGCTCAGTGCGGCAAACGAAATAAAAAGCCAATTCTTGGCCAATATCAGCCATGAAATACGCACTCCACTGACCTCTATTATGGGTCAAGCGCAAGCAATCATCGAAGGCGATGTGCCCGCCGAGCAAGTAGCCAAGGAGCTACGAGTTATCTACAACAATAGCCAACATCTTGGAGAGCTGATTAACGATGTACTCGATTTGAGTAAAATCGAGGCCAACAAGCTGGAGTTGGTTATTTCAACAGTGAGTATTTGTTCCTTGCTTGCGGATATAAATGCCATGTTCCAGCCAAGCGCATCACAAAAAGGCATTCTTTTTCGTATTAATAATAAGTTGCCAGCAAGCTTCGGCGCGGAGTTTGACTACATTCGAGTAAAACAGGTGCTGGTGAACTTATGCTCTAACGCGGTCAAGTTCACTGAGCAAGGTGAGGTTGAACTTGCTATTACTGCTGATGAGCAAGGCGTGTGCTTTCGTGTAAAAGACACCGGGATTGGTATTGCTGAAGATAAGCTTGATGCCATTTTTGCGAACTTTAGCCAAGGTGATAACTCCATCAGCCGGCGCTTTGGCGGCACAGGCCTCGGTCTTAGCCTATCGCAGCAACTAGCGCAGATTATGGGTGGAGATATAAGCGTCTCCAGTGTTTTGGGGCAGGGCAGTACATTTAGCTTCTATATCCCTTGTCGTTGTATGGAAATGGACGAGCGCAGCAACGACACGATTCAGGCAGCACGGGCCCTGAGCTTTTCCGGTGAGGTGGTACTGGCCGAGGATCACGAGGATAATCGTAGACTAATTGAGCGTCTACTTACCAACTTGGGTATTAAAGTGCACAGCGCTGCTAATGGTGAACAAGCTGTAGAGCTTACTTTGCAGCACTGCCCTGATTTAGTGTTGATGGATATCCAAATGCCAAAAATGGATGGTCTTGAGGCTCTTAATTTGTTGCGCCAATGTGGCTATACGCAACCGATCATCGCTTTAACGGCAAACGCCATGACCCATGATATTGAACGGTATAAAGCTGCTGGGTTCACTAATCACTTGGCGAAACCTATCGAAAAAGAAGAGTTTTGCCGCACCCTAGAGCACTTTTTGAATGTTGAAATAGACGCTCGTGCGGCTCAGAGTGTGGATATGAGCGACTTGCACGAAAGCTTTATGCACACCTTGCCAAGAGAGATCGAAAGCTTAGTAAATGCACATGCTCGTAATGACCTCGATGAAATTAAGGCCGTCGCCCACCGCTTAGCAGGGGCTGCGCAGATGTTTGCCAGCCAAACCATTGCGGAGTTGGTATGCGATATTGAACTTGCGGCAAAGTATCAGGATAAAGAGCAAGTCGGTGTATTAATCGAAGACTTGGCAAATCTGGAACTAGAATAAATCAATATCACCCGTAAGATCCTCACTATGGCTTGTCGTTTGCGGCAGTGCATCTATGTGTTTTCGGCTGGGATCATTACGTTTGCGGGTATCATAATGTTCTTCACTGGTAATAAATAGGCTTATCTTCTGCTCTATACACTGTGCGAGATTGAGCAAGTCTTGTGATGATACTGATTGTATTCGCGAGCTAGACAGCGCGTCTGAGTTGAGCTCTTGCATGGCATCGACGCAGCTTTGCGCTCTATCCGACAACGTATGCTGTTGCTGCAATTGACTGCGGATTTGTTCTGAATGGGCGCTAATGTCGAGCATGGAATGCTCTATTTGGTCGACCTCGTTGGTTGCTTGCGCGGATAATTCAACGGTTTCCTGTGTCAGCGAGATGCTTTGTTGCATCAACTCGGTGACCCGCTGCGTCCCTTGCTGAATATGGTGCACCATTTCCCGCACTTCACTGGTGGATTTGGTCGTGCGTGCAGCGAGGTGGCGAACTTCGTCAGCGACCACAGCAAAGCCACGGCCCATTTCCCCCGCGCGTGCCGCTTCAATCGCGGCGTTTAATGCCAGTAGATTGGTTTGTTCAGCAATGGCATTGATAACATCAATCACCGAACTAATTTTTTCGCTGTCTTGTTGCAGCTGCGCTAATTCATCATTGGTTTGTGCTATCTGTGATGACAGTGTTTGCATGCTGCGCTGGCTTTTATCAGCATCGATTTTGGTTTGCTTTACTGAGTTTGTTGCCAGCTCCAACGAGCCACAAATATTGTCAATGCCATCACCGAGTTGGGTCGTAATGTGCAGCATGTCATTAAATGAGTTTACCATGTCGTTACCATGGGTACTTTGCATCATCGCTTTTTGAGTGACTGAGGAATAAGTATCGGTAAGTTCATCAGCCATCGGAAGAAGGCGTGCAGAGCTGGCATGAATCTCCATAATTAAATGCTCAATGGTGGCTAAGCAGCTATTGAATACCAGATAAGATTGGGGAGCGTGTTTGCTGTCATCAAAGCGAAAACTGACGTTCACTTTTTCTCCATCTACCAAGTGTTGTGCTAGGGCAGCGGTCAGCTCATGGTCTTGTACAGAGCCTCGTTTCAAAACGTAGATAAACAAGGCGAGGATAACCAAAGTGGGCAATAAAATAAGTGCAGTGTGCCACCACGATGAGGTGAACTGGTAGGCCACTATCACTTGCGTGAATGTTAATACCGCCACAAAGAGAAGGTAAAAATTTCTAAGATTCATTAGCTTACTGATTATATTTTGCCCTATCTAAGATATAGACTAATCTCGTCTAGGCGCAAAATAAAAAAGGCCGCGACTGCAAAACAGTCACGGCCTACGAGTAAGCTAAAGCAGTTATTACTTGCGCTTCATCGAATCAAAGAATTCATCGTTGGTTTTACACATGGCAAGCTTATCGATGAGGAATTCCATGGCATCGATTTCCGACATGTCATGGACAATCTTACGTAAAATCCACATCTTCTGAAGCTCATCTGCCTTGGTGAGTAATTCTTCGCGGCGTGTACCTGAGCGGTTGAAGTCAATTGCTGGGAATACGCGTTTCTCTGCAATCTTACGGTTAAGGTGCAGTTCCATGTTACCTGTACCCTTAAACTCTTCGTAGATGACTTCATCCATTTTTGAGCCGGTATCAATTAGAGCTGTAGCGATGATGGTCAAGCTACCCCCTTCTTCAACATTACGCGCTGCACCGAAGAAGCGTTTTGGTTTATGTAGCGCATTCGCATCAACACCACCGGTCAGTACTTTACCTGATGATGGGATTACGGTGTTGTAGGCGCGGGCTAAACGGGTAATGGAGTCTAAAAGAATAACCACGTCTTTTTTGTGCTCAACCAGACGTTTGGCTTTCTCAATCACCATTTCGGCTACTTGTACGTGACGGCTGGCAGGTTCATCAAATGTTGACGCTACTACTTCACCTTTCACCAAGCGCTGCATTTCTGTTACTTCTTCCGGGCGCTCGTCAATCAGCAAAACCATCAACTCACAATCAGGCTGATTGTAACTGATAGACTGGGCAATATTTTGCAGCAACATGGTTTTACCCGCTTTTGGCGGAGCAACAATCAGGGCTCGCTGACCCTTACCAATTGGTGAGGCTAAATCCAGTACCCGTGCGGTGATGTCTTCGGTACTACCATTACCACGTTCCATGCGTAAACGTTCGTTTGCGTGCAGTGGAGTAAGGTTTTCGAAGAGGATTTTAGTACGGGAGTTTTCAGGTTTATCGAAGTTAACTTCGTTCACTTTTAATAGTGCGAAGTAGCGTTCGCCATCCTTAGGTGGACGAATCAGTCCCGCAATCGTATCGCCAGTACGCAAACTGAAACGACGAATTTGGCTTGGCGAGACGTAAATATCATCAGGGCCGGCTAGGTACGAGGCTTCAGAGCTACGTAAAAAGCCAAAGCCGTCTTGCAAAATCTCCAAGACACCGCCGCCATAAATGTTTTCACCGCTTTTGGCGTGCGCTTTTAAGATTGAGAAGATAATATCTTGTTTTCTAAGGCGGGCTACGTTTTCTAAGCCCATAGACTCGGCTAGTTTTACAAGTTCTTTGATAGACTTGTCTTTCAGTTCGCGTAAATGCATATTGGTGGGTTCTTTAACTATTTATCGTCTCGAAATGGAAGTATTCCGAGTGAGGTTTTTGGATAAACTTAGGATTGTTGGGGTTATAAACTAGCAGCTCGAAAGCGCATCGTCCAGTGTTTAAACACAATTGTAGAGTAAAAAAGGGCCAAAGCCCTTTTTTAACGGCGTGATTACAGGTTGTTCTCTAAAAACTCAACTAGCTGAGCTTTAGATAATGCACCTACTTTCGTTGCTGCAACTTGGCCATCTTTAAATAGCAATAAAGTTGGAATACCACGAATACCAAACTTAGGCGGAGTGCCTGCGTTTTGGTCGATGTTGAGTTTACCAATGCTTACACGGCCGTCAAATTCGCCAGCTACTTCGTCAAGGATTGGCGCAATCATTTTACAAGGTCCGCACCATTCAGCCCAAAAGTCGACTAGTACAGGCTTGTCTGATTGCAATACGTCAGCGTCAAAGCTGTCGTCAGTTAATTGGATAATTTTATCGCTCATCACGTTCTCCGTTAATTTTGGCGAATTTATTTAGTGCGTATTTAAACACTCTTGTTTCTTATTGCAAGTTTAAGCGTTATGCTTTATCGCTATGAATAAGACACATTTAACCGATAAAAAATTTGCAGACTTTGCTTTAGCACCGGAAGTGGTTGCCGGATTGCAAGCAAGTGGCTTTGAATACTGCACGCCAATTCAGGCAAAGTGTATGCCATACATTATGGCTGGCCAAGATATTGCTGGTCAGGCACAAACGGGCACCGGCAAGACTTTGGCGTTTCTTACGGCCACTTGCCATTACTTATTGCGTAGTCAAAAGCCATCGGGTCAGCAACCAAGAGCCCTGATCATGGCTCCCACTCGGGAGCTTGCGATTCAGATCCACAAAGACGCAGAAATCTTGGCGCCACACTGCAACCTTAAACTAGGTTTATTATATGGTGGCGAGGATTATGAAAAACAACGGGCACAGCTGGAAAAAGGTGTTGATATCTTAATTGGCACCACAGGACGATTGATCGACCTTTATAAGCAAGGTTGTTACACCCTGAATGATATCGAGGTAGTCGTCCTTGATGAAGCCGACCGTATGTTTGATCTTGGCTTTATTAAAGACATCCGTTATATGTTTAGGCGGATGCCGGAAGCAAGTGAGCGACTGAACTTATTGTTCTCGGCGACACTGTCTTATCGTGTCCAAGAGCTTGCGTTTGAGCACATGACAAATCCAGAGCATGTGCAAATTGAGCCGGATGTGAAAACGGGTAAGCGTATTCAAGAGGAGCTGTTCCATCCTTCACAAGAAGACAAGATGAAGCTGCTGCTAACCTTAATTGAAGAAGAATGGCCAGATAAAGCGATTGTATTTGCTAATACTAAACACAGTTGCGAAACGGTATATGCTTGGCTTAAAGCTGACGACCACAGAGTTGGGCTATTAACAGGCGACGTTAATCAGAAAAAACGTCAGTCTATCCTGGCGCAATTCACTAAAGGTGATTTAGACTTTCTGGTAGCTACGGATGTAGCCGCTCGCGGATTGCATATCCCGGAAGTAAGTCATGTATTTAACTATGACCTACCGGATGACTGCGAAGACTATGTGCATCGCATCGGTCGAACTGGGCGCGCTGGTGCTTCAGGACACGCTATTAGCTTTGCCTGTGAGCAGTATGCATATAACCTTCAAGAGATAGAAGAATATATAGAGCACAGCATCCCATTATCCCATTATGACAAGAGTGCATTGTTGGATGACATCAAAGCACCAAAAATGATTAAACGCCGAGGGCCGCAAGGACGCTCTCGTAATGGCGGTCGAGGCCAAGGCCAAGGGCAAAATCGGCGTCGTCAGCCGCGTTAGAAGTAAATGATCCCCAAGCTTGGCCTATGCCAAGCTTTTTTTGAGGTAATAACAAGTGGTGAAACCTTCCCTCCAAGATGATTTATATGCGGTAATCGATCTTGGCTCAAACAGTTTTCACATGCTGATAGCTAAGACCGTTGCTGGCTCTTTGCAAACAATTGGTCGGGTTAAACGTAAAGTACGTCTTGCTGCAGGGCTAGACGCGCAAATGTGCCTGAGCCAAGAGGCGATGGAGCGCGGTTGGGAGTGCTTAGCCTTATTTGCTGAACGCTTGCAGGATATTCCTGCCCATCAGGTTTACATTGTTGCCACGGCAACGCTGCGCTTAGCCACTAACGCCGAAGAGTTTAAGAACCGTGCGCAAGAGATTCTCGGTCACCCGGTGAATGTTATTAGTGGTGAAGAGGAAGCTAAAACCATTTATCAAGGCGTTGCACACACTTCTTCCTGCAGTGGCAAGCAACTAGTTATTGATATTGGTGGCGCGAGTACCGAGGTGGTGATCGGTGAAGGGTCCCACCCTATACATTATCAAAGCCTCAATATGGGATGTGTTACCTATCTAGAAGCTTATTTCAAAGACGGCGCTTTAAGCCAAGAAAACTATAATGCTGCTATTGCTGCGGCGAAAAATATTGTCGAGCCGATCGCCGCTAAGTATAAACACACCGGATGGGACTATGCCGCTGGTGCATCAGGCACCGTACAAGCAATTCAAGAAATTATGGTCGCACAGCGTCAGGACGAAACACTGACCCTGGATAAGCTCCACGATATTCGACAGCTGACGGTACAATATAGCAATATTGATAGTCTTCAACTTCCTGGTTTAAGCGAAGAGCGTCGTTTGGTCTTTGTCTCTGGATTAGCAATCCTGATTGCTATCTTTGAAGTGTTAGAAATTGAAGCGATGGGCTTGGCCGGTGGTGCGCTTCGCGAAGGGGTGCTCTATAGCATGATCCCTGAACTACAGCGTAAAGATATTAGACAACGTACTATCGACAGTTTTGTTACCCGTTACCATGTAGATCATAGCCAGGGTGAGCGCGTAGCCTGTATTGCCAAATTGCTCGCCACACAACTGGCCAATGATTGGCATTTGAATGAGACTGATCACGCTTTGCTGCATAGCGCCGCAAAACTCCATGAAGTGGGTTTATTAATTGAATATAAGCAATATCCAAAACACGGCGCTTATATTCTTAAAAATACCGATATGCCAGGGTTCACTCGTCAACAGCACTTATTAGTGACTATGTTAGTGCAAAGCCACAAGGGGGACTTGAGTGCAAACCAGTTTGAGTCCCTTGGTGCGCACCAACAACTAGCGATATGTTTGGTTAGAGTTTTGCGTTTAGCTGTTATTCTCTCTATGCGCCGTAAAGATGATGTACTGCCGCAACTAGCTATTAATGCTCAAGGTGAGACACTCATCTTATCTATAGACTCGCAATGGTTAAAGCAACACCCGCTTATGCTAAGCGAACTTAACCAAGAGACACTCTACCAACGTAATGCCGGTTGGAAGTTAACCATCCAACAATAAAAGTCCTACAATAAAGCCGCCGAATAGCGGCTTTTTGTATTAATTTAAGCCGTAATGCCTAAATTAAAAGCAAACGATCCATTTTTTGCAGTTTTCTTTAAAAAAGGGGTTGCGTGGAAATCGAATCTCCCTATAATGCGCATCCAC
>NZ_SGPG01000025.1:0-44479 GCF_004208955.1 Pseudoalteromonas sp. CO325X | reverse complement strand
GGAAGCTTTGCTCCCGTTCAGGGCTGCGCATTCTACGCTTTCCTGATTTTGTGTCAACACTTAATTTTAAGTTTTTTTAATTCGCTTTAAACTAAGTTTTATTTGACTCACCTGACTCATTGAAGTGCTTGTTTGTAAGCAGTCCGCCGTGTCGGTGGATGCGCATTATAGGGAGATCGAAAATGAGATCAACACTTTTTTTTAAAGATCTTTTCTGATCGCTCAATTTAGCAACAAAAATGTGTTTTTTGCTCATTTTTAATACATCTATACTGAGCTTGAGCAATAAAACCCGAAGTTTCCCTCTTTACTTGTTGCTATGTGTTGTAATGTCGTTAAGATAACACACTGCATTTTGTTAATTTTATGTTTATTCTATGTATATTTGGTAGATCACAATGACGTCACCTAATTTAAAAGCAATTATAATCTCAGTTTCTATCGCTGTTCTGGGTTTTCTTATACTGCAATTTGCAGTTCCTCAGTTGCAGCTTTCACCAGCCGTTACATTTGCGCTAGGCGCTATATTGGCGGGTTTCGCTCCCTTAGCTTTCAACCAGTCACCGCAGCATGATGCGGTAGATGCCGATGTAACCGATACGAAAACACTCTATGTTGGTAACTTACCCTACCGTGCAAACGAGCATATGGTTAAGGAGTTATTTGAGCAACATGGCACTGTTTTCAGTGTTCGATTACTCAAAGATAAACACACAGGCAAGCGCCGAGGTTTTGGTTTTGTCGAAGTCGCATTGAAAGATGCGGATAAGATAATTGATAAACTGAATGACAATGAGTACCAAGAACGGACTCTGAAAGTTAGAGAAGCGAAGCAAAAGCAAGAAGGCAACGCATAAAAAAAGAGGGCTTAGCCCTCTTTTTTATATTCCATCACCATCTATATGCAAACCACATTCTCGATTAAGGCCAAAGAAGCGCGTTTCCTCTTCGCTCATACCCGGCTCGAGTTTACGAGTAGTATGCACATCCCCCATCGAAACATAGCCTTGCTCCCACAAAGGGTGATACGGCAGATCATGTTTAGTTAGATACTGGTATACATCACGGTTCGTCCACTCCAATATAGGATAAACCTTGACCGTACCGCGACTAATTTCAACCACATTTTTGTCCTGGCGAGTGCTCGACTGCTGACGACGTAAGCCACTGAACCACGTACCTACTTCCAGCTCGTTCAATGCTCTGGTCATGGGCTCAACTTTGTTGATCTGGTTATAAAGCTTAATGCCAGCCTCTCCCTGCTCCCACAACTTACCATACTTAGCTTCTTGCCATGCGGGACTGATAGCTGCTTTATAGACTTTTAGATTAAGCTGTAAGCGCTCAGTCATCTGCTCTATAAACTGGTAGGTTTCTGGAAATAAGTACCCTGTATCAGTCAGCACTACGGGAATGTCGTGCTTTTGCGCCGTTAGCATATGCAGCATCACCGCCGCTTGAATACCAAAGCTGGAGGACAGCATGGGTGTGCTTGGCAAGTTATCCAGCGCCCATGCAACACGTTGCTCTGGGGTTTTGTCCGCAAGTATTCCGTTTATATCGGTTAGCAAGCTTTGTTGCTGCTCTTTTTCAAGCGTTAAAATGTGCTTAAAATCACTCATGACTTGTCCTCATTCCCGCACTTAGTTATGCGTGGAAATCTGTCTTTGATACTTTGACTTCAGTAACGATGCCTTGGCGAATAACAAAATCACCAAACCCTTCGTCTTGCTCGCGTTCATTGGCCCAACGACCGATTAGCTCGTCTAGGGCTTCTAAGTAAGTCTCTTCGCCAACATTTTCGAGATACAACTTAGGAATACGTGTTCCTTCTCGGTTGCCCCCGAGATAGAAGTTATACTTACCCGGCCCTTTACCCACTAAACCAGCCTCGGCGAGCATGGCTCGACCACAACCATTGGGGCAACCAACCACGCGCAAAATAATGTGCTCATCGGCAACATTGTGCTTGGCTAGTAAGGCTTCCGTTTTTTCGATTAAACTCGGTAAATAACGTTCAGCTTCTGCCATCGCCAACGGACATGTGGGCAATGACACACAGGCCATAGACGCTTTGCGCTGCTCACTATCGCCGTCATCTATCAGGCCATGCTCGCGCGCCAGCTGTTCTATTGTGGCCTTTTGCTGTGCAGGCACACCGGCGATGATAAGGTTCTGGTTTGCAGTCATGCGGAAATCACCTTGGTGGATTTCAGCAATTTTTCGGCATCCTGTTTTTAAAGGCTTACCTGGAAAATCTAGGATACGGCCATTTTGAATAAACAAAGTAAGATGGTGTTTACCATCGATGCCCTCAACCCAACCAAAACGGTCACCACGATGAGTAAACTCATAGTCACGACTTGGTTCAAACTTGACGCCAGCGCGCTTTTCAACTTCCGCTTTAAAGGCATCGCTACCAAAGGTGTCTAAGGTGTATTTCGTTTTCGCGTTTTTACGGTTTACGCGGTTACCCCAGTCACGTTGTACTGATACCACATGCTCAGCAATCGCTAAGGTGTGTTCTAAAGGCACAAAACCAAAGTCGTCTGCTTTACGCGGATAGGTATTCACGTCACCATGAGTCATGGCTAAGCCACCGCCCACAAGTACGTTGAAACCAATAAGCTTGCCATTTTCAGCAATCGCTACAAAGTTCAAATCATTGGCATGTACATCCACTTCATTATTCGGTGGAATAGTGACCGTCGTCTTAAACTTACGCGGTAGATAAGTAGACCCCAAAATAGGCTCTTCATCTGTACTCTCTGACTTTTCACCATTAAGCCAAATTTCCGCGTATGCTCGGGTCTTCGGCAACAAATGCTCAGAAATCTTCGCAGCCCACTGATAAGCCTCTTGATGTAGCTCAGACTCTACTGGGTTTGTGGTACACAACACATTACGGTTCACATCACCCGCAGTAGCGATAGAATCGATACCGACACTGTTGAGCATCTGGTGCATATCTTTGATGTTAGGTTTGAGCACGCCGTGAAACTGGAAGGTCTGCCGCGTCGTCAAACGGATACTGCCGTACATGGTTTTTTCATCAGCAAACTTGTCGATGGCCAACCACTGTTGTGGCTTGATAATACCGCCTGGCATCCGCGCCCGTAGCATCACATTGTGCAGAGGCTCTAGCTTTTGTTTTGCCCGCTCTGGGCGAATATCGCGATCATCCTGCTGATACATGCCGTGAAAACGGATCAACTGGAAGTTATCAGCGTTAAAACCACCGGTGATCTGATCCTTAAGATCAGTTTCAATGGTGCCACGCAAAAAGTTACTTTGCGTTTTAAGACGCTCGTTGTCAGCAAACTTCGCCTCGGGGTCATGCTTGCTATTTGGCTTGTAGTCGCTCATATCAATTCCTACATTATTTGCGCTGACGGAGTGCGCTTAATAAACATCTTTTTGGTAACGGTTGGCGCTGCGTAAATCTTTAATGTACTGCTCAGCACTTTCGTCGTCTTTGTTGCCATGAGTTTTCACAACATCAATTAAAGCTTGATGAACATCTTTGGCCATACGGTTCGCATCACCACACACATACAGGTGAGCTCCTTGCTCTAGCCATGCGAAGAGTTGTTCACCTTGCTCACGCAGACGATCTTGGACATACACTTTTTCAGCCTGATCGCGACTCCAGGCAACATCAATGTTAGTGAGTAAACCCGATTTTAAATAACCCTGAATTTCGGTTTGATACAGAAAGTCTTGCGTAAAGTGTGGGTTACCAAAGAAGAGCCAGTTTTTGCCCTGTGCGTCACGGGCTTCACGCTCTTGTAAAAACGCTCTAAATGGCGCGATACCGGTTCCTGGACCAATCATAATGACTGGCGTGTTATCATCGCTTGGCAAACGGAAGTTATCATTGTGCTCAGTGAATACGCGAACTTCACTGCCTTCTTCTGCAACACGACATAAGTAACCTGAACAGCCGCCTAGGTGGTTCTCACCAAAGGCGTCAAACTCAACGACACCAACGGTAAGGTGTACTTCGTCCTCAACCTCGCTTTGGCTCGAAGCAATGGAATACAAACGCGGCTGCACCTTGCGCAAGCAATCAACCAACTCTTGAGCACCAATTTGTGCCGGATGCTGGAAAATCACATCAAACGTTTGTCGCGCTTCAATGTATTCACGCATCGCCGCTTTATCTTCGATAAGGGCTAATAGCTCTGGTGTGTTAGTAGCTAAGGCATACTTTTCCACAAACCCTGGGTAAGACTGAGTGAGTTCTAACTTCTCTATTAACGCATCACGTAGGGTGAGACTCTCATCACCGAGCGTTATTTGCGTAGTACCATCCAGCTGCAAGAGTGATAATACCTTGTCGACCTTGCTTTGCTCATTTAAGAAGTACACACCTAATGAATCACCTGGAGTGTAGGTAATATCCGACCCCTCTAAGGAGATCTCGATATGACGCACATCTTTGCTCGAATCACGGCCGGTAATTTTCTGCACCGTCAGTAGTTCAGCTACAAAGGGGTTTTTCTTGTTGTACTGACTTGCCGCTGGGCTCGCAGCGCCAAATGGCATGCTCACCACATTTGCCTCGCCGCCTTGTTGCGCTTTCAGCTCAGGCTCAAATGCATCTAGGGCTCCAGCAATCCAGCTCTCGCTTTGATCTTCATAGTCAACGTCTAGATCAGCGCGTTGGTAAATGCTTTGCGCCCCGAGCTTAACTAAGCGCTCTTCAAAATCTTTCGCCGTTTGACAGAAGAACTCATAGCTTGAGTCGCCTAAACCAAGGACCGCTATTTTAACATCATCGAGCTTTGGCGCTTTTTTGGTGGTTAAAAATTCATGTAAGGCCTCAGCATCTTCTGGCGGCTCGCCTTCACCATAGGTAGAAACCACGATGCTAATAAATTTTTCTTTCTTTAATGCTGTAGGCTTGTAGTCCGCCATACTAACTAGTTTCGCGGCTAATCCTCTGCTTTGGGCTTGCTCTTTAAGTTGTGTGGCCACAGCTTTCGCGTTACCCGTTTGCGACCCGTAAAGGATCGTTAAAGCAGCAGCCTCAGTGGCAGCGGGCGCACTCACAGCTCCACCAGCCAAGGCTGCAGTATTTGCATTGGCAGCGAGATAACCACTGACCCACGCCTGCTGAATTGGATTAAGTTCAGCCACCAAACCTTGGAGCTTCTGCACCTGTTCAGGTGTAAGCGGGCTTGCAGCCGCATGCAGCTGGTTTAACAACATTTTAATTCCTCTGACCCATGAAAAACGCCACCATTTAAGTTTGCGGTGGCTGATTAAATTCGTACTACGTTGGCAACCCAAGTCACTTTTTTGGGTTTTTGTTAGCGTGAAGCATACCTATGAGCGACGCTTGGAAAAAAGAATAGAATCTGCTTTGTTATTCCATTTGGTTATGAAATTAGAATTTATCCAACAAAAACAATTTAACGGATCAGCGACTATAGTTACCCTGTGTCACTTTGGGGTAATACTCCTTCGGCACAATTTATAACCAAAAGAATCAACAGGTATAACAATGAGAAATTTTTCACACAACATCGTGGCGCTCACGCTACTATCAACGGCTAGTTTCGCTGCTCAAGCTCAGGTATTGGACAATGGTGGGTTTGAGGCTTGGAACGCGAATGTTCCTTCCGGGTGGAGCACGATCGATACTGGTATTGAAGTGAGTCAAGAATCTGCCAATATATATGCTGGCAGCTATGGCGCCAAGGTGCGCGTAACCACTGGCTCACAAAGCAGTACGGATCTACGACAAAGCATTGACGTAAGTGCCGGCCAGCAATATCAATTTGCCGTTTGGGTTAAACATACCGAAGGCAACGTGCGTGCACGGCTGTACGTTGATGGCTATCAAAACTACTCTAATCCAGCCCAAATAAATCAATGGCAACAGTTAAGCTATACCTATACTGCTACTAGCAGTGGTCAGATAGAGGTTGGCCTACGCTTTTATGATGTCAGTGGCTTTGATGGCAGTGAAGTGGTTTATATCGACGAATTTACTCCGAGCAACGGCCACAGTGAGCCACCAACAGGCTCTTGCAGTGAGCACACTGTCACCTTAACTCTGCACACCGATAACTATGGCAGTGAAACGAGCTGGGAGCTGAGCCAACAAGGGGGCAACGTCGCCAATGGCAGCGGCTACCAATCTAACCAAGAATACAATGAAGACATGTGCTTGGCCGATGGTGACTATACCTTCACCATTTTTGATAGCTATGGCGATGGGATGTGTTGTGGACAAGGCTCTGGCTCTTACGAATTAAGTAATGGCAGCACCGTACTAGCCAGTGGCGGGCAATTCACCTATTCGCAAGCCACATCGTTTACCCTCGGCGACAGCGACCCAGTAGAGCCCCCTCCAGTCGACGGTTACTATAGCTCAGCTTCAGGGTTAAGCGGATATGCCTTAAAAACCGAACTACATAACCTCATCAGTAACCATGCCAATCAGGGTTATGGTGCCATTTGGGGTTTCTATGATCAGTACGCTCGAGACAGCTACTATGAGAATGACAACAGTATTCTCGATCGCTACTCAGAGCGTCCTTTAAGCACTGACTCACACAGCTTCATTAGCATCAACGACCAATGTGGCAGCTACAGTCGAGAGGGTGATTGCTACAACCGCGAGCATAGCTTTCCAAAGAGCTGGTTCGGTGGCAAGGTTGAGCCCATGAACTCAGACGTACACCATATTTTCGCATCTGATGGCTATGTAAATGCCAAACGTGGAAGTTATCCTTTTGGCGAGGTCGGCAGTGCTAGCTACACTTCCAGCAACGGTTCAAAATTAGGCGCCGCGCGCAGTGGCTTAGGTTACAGTGGCACGGTGTTTGAGCCAATTGATGAATTCAAGGGCGACTTTGCACGTGCCCACTTTTACATGGCAACACGCTATCAAGACCGTATTGCCGGCTGGAAGAACAATTCGACCTATGGCAGTGCCGTGCTTGATGGCAGCAGCAATCAAGTATTCAGCTCATGGGCACTGACGATGTTATTGCAGTGGCATCAGCAAGACCCAGTCTCTCAAGCAGAAATAGACCGCAATAACGGTGCTTACAACCATCAAGGCAATCGTAACCCTTATATCGATCATCCCGAGTTTGCAGCCCTGATTTGGCAATAGTCGTTCACAACTAAAAAGGCGCCAATTGGCGCCTTTTTACAATTTAAATAACTTTAATCTTGTTCTAAGCCGTACAGCGTAATCTCAATACCTGCACCAATAGCAGAAATACGAAGTAAAGTGTCGGCGCTAATGGCTTCATTAAAACATTTAGGCGAGTGACCAGAACTAAAGCCCAAATCAAACGTACGACGCGAGCAGCTCAGCCATTGTTTAAGTCCGGCTTTAGAACATGACTCAATCAGCTCGCACAATTCATTGATGGCTTTATCTGGGCTCGGGCTATCGACGTTGGCCTCAATACGCGCGAGCTGGCGTGTTTCGTCTTTATCATAGTGCAAAACAATGGCGCTTTTGTCTAAATCAGCGACTAGCGCGCTAATATCATGTTGTGACTCCAGCTCAAGATCCACATTAAGAAATTGAATATCTGCCATGCACCGTTCCTATTATCCACGCACTAGTTATTAACTGCGTCATTGTGTCACATTGACCGCCAATAACAAGAGCGTAAACTGAGTTACACCTGCCACAAAGACAACAACAATATGAATAAACGTCTTTTCAAGCATAGCCGAACATTACACAAATGGGCTGGATACGTACTTGTGTTGCAATTATTTGCTTGGCTCATGGGTGGCCTTGTGATGAGCGCACTACCACTCGACAAGGTACATGGTAAGCATTTGGCAAAGCGCACGCTAGAGAACCCCTTTTCCAGTAGCGACTATACCGCCTCCTTGGATAACATTCGCATGCAGATGCCCTCACTGAGGCAGCTACAATTTACTCACCGCCTCAATCAACCAATCATTATCGCGGCAGAGGGCAAGCAAGAGCATGCTTTTCACGCCCAAACGGGTCAGCTAGCTGCGGCTCTTAACCAAGAGCAGGCTGAGCGTATTGCCTATAACCATTATCTTGGTGAGGGTAAGGTTAGCCTCGCAGAGCACCTTATCACTGGGCCACAGGAGGTCGGTTACCGTCAAGATGTGTGGCGTATCGAGTTCGATGACTGGTGTGCAACAACGCTATATTTAGACGCCCACAGTGGCCAGTTCATTACTGTACGCTCAACTATTTGGCGCATTTTCGATTTCTTCTGGATGCTGCACATTATGGATTACCAAGAGCGCAAAGATTTCAACAACCCGCTGCTGATAAGCTTTGCAGCTGCCTCTGTATTATTTGCTATCACAGGAGGTGTGTTGTTGCTGCAAAACCCACCTTGGCGACGGCGGAAAAAGCGCAGCTAATGCCTAAAGGGCGATGCCTCAAAGGTGAGCACACCGCCATTGCTATTTACGAAAGTGTTGCTTCAATAATTGCGCGAAGGCTTGGACCTTAGCACTGCGATGCACTTGATGGTGAGTCACCAGCCAAATATCACTGTGCCAGCTTAACTCACTGCCAAGCACAGGCTTTAGCTGTGGGTATAAAGCTGCCACTTCTTTTTGCATCCCGCCAATCCCTAGGCCGCTGGCAATCGCCCGATTGGCATCAGACGTTTCTGACACCCGCAAGGTGATCTGCTCACCCGGTATATGCTCATCCACCCAAGCAAAATAAGGGACTCGACTATTGAACCCGGCCACACCAGATATGAAATGATGCTGTTGCAACTGGGCCATGGACTGTGGTTCACCGGTGCGAGCCAAATAACGTTCATGAGCGTACAATCCTGCCTCGATAGTACTGAGGTGTTGGGCAATATAATCGCCCTCATCTGGGCGCGGACCAGCACGCACAGCAATGTGTGCTTGGCCATGATCGAGGCGCAAGCGCTTTTGATCCAACAGCACTTCTAATTGCACCTGGGGGTGCAGTGTTTGAAACTGCTCACATACCGGCGCCAACACATCGATAAAGCCGCTTACTGTTGTTAGCAGTAACGAGCCAGACAAAGTCGTGTCTGCAGCCATAATATCGTTGTGTAATAACTCTAACTGCTCGTTGATTTGCTCTGCACTTGCAAACAGTTTGGCACCGGTTTCTGTCATGGAGTAACCTCGAGCATGACGGTGAAACAATCGCGCATTCAAACTTTGCTCGAGATGATTAATGCGTCTTAGCACTGTGCTATGGTGCACACCTAAGGCTTCGGCCGCTGAGGTAAGAGTCCCTCTTCTGGCAACTTCAAATGCTACTTTGATATCCTGCCAGTCGTTAAATTCTATCGCCATGGTTGCATTCTCTGTGTATATACGCACATAAGCTTTGCGTTTTTTGCGCTTTTTTGCAAGTCTGATTTTGGCTAAAGTACGTACTAACACAGACCAACTGACAGCATTAGGATATTCACTATGGCAACAGCAAAAATTATCGCCCTCGCAGGCAGCCTTCGTAAAAATAGTTTCAATCAGGCAGTGATCAATCATGCCGCAAAATTGGCGCAACAGCAGGGCAGCGAAGTCGAAGTAATTTCTTTGGCGGAGTTAAACTTGCCCATGTTTGATGAAGACATTGAAGCACAAGGTGTACCAAGCAGTGCGCAACAACTAAAAGATAAATTGCGTTCAGCGGATGCTATTTTACTTGCTAGCCCGGAATACAATGGCTCAATCACAGCGGTATTAAAAAACGCCATAGACTGGGCATCACGTACTAAAGCCGGTGCGACGCCCGCATTTCGTAACAAGGTGGTAGCGTTATTCGCAGCGTCTCCTGGCGGACTCGGTGGCCTACGCGGCTTAAATCACGTGCGTGACATCCTCAGTGGCATTGGCGCATTAGTGCTTGGTGACCAACTCGCTATTGCTGGTATCCACGGCTTTGTCAACGACCAAGGAGAGCTGACCGACAGCGCCACCAGCGAGAAAATAGCCGGGCTTACGTCACAACTTATCGACGTAACGTCTAAGTTGAAAAGCTAAAAAGCTGCCGGCGATAGCGATATAGCGCAATGACGTTGCTGCTTACAAACAAGCCCTCAAGTAACGCAGCCATGGGGGAGCCTGCAGCAACGCCATACGCTAGCCAACAACCACTACCCAAGAGCATCAGTAAACGCATCGTCAATTGCCGGCGCTGAAATGCAGCGCAGGTTTGTATACAACTTCCCGCCAAAGCCCACAGCGAAATAGGCGACTGCCATACAAATAAAGTTGTCAGTATCGACAGAGCCATAAATATCACCATTAGCCGCCGCTGTTGATAATGAATACTGAGCGCAAAGCGCAAAGACGCCAGCAGCATCAGGATGGCGCCGCTGTACTGAGTTAATAAAACATAATGGCCACTGGTCAGAGCCGTAGATAGCACCAGGCATATTAGGACACTACGCCTTTGTGGTAATTGAAACGATACTAAATCGCAGACAATTGCGATAGCAACCAGTAGCTGAGATAACCAAAACCAATCCATACTCCCTCCACTGCCGGAGTATGCCGAGTATAGGCTGGGGCCGCCTTAACCTTTGTTAATTCAATCCTAAACGAGCGCGTATCCGCGACAGACTCACGGCACTAATCCCTAAATATTTGGCCACTTGTGTAAGCGATAATTGCGCCAACCAGTGTGGTCGGTGGGTTAATAAAAACTGGTAACGCTGCTGTGGACTTTGCAGCAACAGGAAGGCTTCTTTAGACTCTTTAAATAATACTTGTTGCTGTAGCAAAGCCATAGTTAATGAGTGCCACCGAGGCTGTGCCAGCTCAGCCAGGGGCACACGCAACAAGCAGCTGGGTTTGAGTACCTCTAAACTGTAGTTTGCAGGTTGTTGAGTGATCCAGGCACTGTATATAAAGGCCAATTCACCCTGAAAATAGAACTCTTTATAATGCTGTTGTCCTTGCTCATCGAGACACGCGGCAACTAACACCCCGGATTGTACAAAGTATGCATAATTCTGTAGTTGTTGCTGTTCGAGCAATACATCATGAGTGTTCATCTCTAAACTTTTGATAGCATTACTGTGAGCGAGTAACTGTTGCAGTTGCTCACTCACAACTTGACTGGCCTGCCCTAATTGCTGATAAGCCAAGACACAAGCCTCTGCAACTGGTTAACTTTGCACATTTGTCGCTGCCAACTTTGCTTGGATAAAATCATTATGAGTTACATAGAGTAAATCAGCTACACGGCGAATAACATGCTCTTCATGCTTATCTAATTGACCATCTGCATAGGCCAATCGCCATAACAACTCGATAATCTCAATACGCTCCTGTGCATTGGTATTGTCATTTATCTGCTTAGAAAAACGGAAGTAATCAATGGCTTCATCAAGGTCTTGACTGGCCGCTGTGATTAAGTTGTTTACTTCTTCCTCGCCTAAATCAAAGTATTTCTGCAACAGCACGACCATGGCTTTGCGCTCATCTTCTTGTAGTTCGCTATCGGCACGCATCACCTCAACCAGTAGCGCTGCGACTGAGGTTTTAAAATCAGGCGAGTCATCTTGCTGTGGCTGTGACTGTAAAGAATTAAAGAACCGTTTTAAATTATTGAGCATGGCACGCCTCCCGCTTGGTGTTACACTCACTGTAAAGGATACTCCCAGTACACACAACAAGGGTTGTTTATGTCGTCATATCGCTATGCTTTTCTGCTTTTCATGGTCGCAATGAACTGGGGATGTAGTTACACTCCTGCGCCTATTGGTGAGCAAGAAAAGTTCTATGACTTTGATAATAAAGTGCATTACTACCAAACTAGGTTAAGTAAAAAGCGCTATCGTCTGGAAGTGGTTGAGGATGGCTACCAACAGTTCGCCAACCAGAGTGTGTTTTTATTACGTCACAGTGCTCAGTTGTGTAACGATTCCACCTTCTCTTTGCGCATTACCCAAGGTGTGCAAGACTATGAACGCTTCCCTACTCACCCACGAGGTTATGAGCCCAACTTGGTTGCTGAGCTCATTTGTGAGTAGCCCTGCGCAATTAGTCTTTATATCCCCAAGGGGCTTTTGGCGGGGTAATGGGCTGGGTCAAATCAAAATCAACGCGAAACTCTCGTCCCTGGCGCACTAGCCGATAAGTAAATTGCTCTGGGTAAATATACATTTGCCAAGTATTACCCACTGATTGCGGGATCCCTTGCTGTACAAATAACTCTTTAGAGTACTGATCGGCCGGGAATGACTGCATGGTGGCATAACCGGCATCCACGGTATGACCGCCGTACATAGTGGAGACGTCATCGCTGCCATCCTTATGGCGATGGTCATGCTTTAAGCTTAAACCACTGCCCGTTTTAGTAATAATCCAGGTGCGCGAGGCATCATCACCGACATGAAACGGCACTTGTAACTCGCGCTCTGTACAACGGCGCACGTGCATAACCAGCTTTGCTTCGCTGAAGCTACTTGGTCCAGCGTTATCAACCGTCACCTTTCCTTGATACGCTTTACCACAATGCGCTTTGATATTATTAAAAAATGCATCGTGGGAAGGGATTGAGACCAAAGGCGCAGGGCGCGCTTGCGCACCAGTGGCAACAGCGCCTATCACAGATAACGCCGCACACGTAATCGCTAATTTCATGCTGAGTTCCAAGTAAAGTAAAAGCGCCAATATAGCGCTTTCACTGTTGCTTTCCTACTTTTTACGTTGAAGTACTAGCGGCCACTCACTGCCAGGGGCGCTGCGCCTTTAGTTGCTGTTCAAAGGCATCAATTTGAGCATTGTATTGCTCAGTCACACCGATAAAATCCAGGCCACTTAACAACCGCTCTTTCACGTCTGCACGCACCGAGAAAGTAATCGGTGCAAAGCGTGAACTGCGCAGCTGCTGATTCGCCAAGTCCACCTCAATATGCAGTGCTTGCTCAGACTCACACAGTGCAAATAAGGCATCCAGCTGCGCGCTCGCCAAGGCGATAGTCAACATTTGGTTATTAGCACAGTTATTAAAGAAGATATCAGCAAAGCTCTCGGCAATGATCACCGAAAACCCATATTGCTTCAGTGCCCAGGGGGCGTGCTCCCGTGACGAACCACAGCCAAAATTATCACGGCTAAGAAGAATACTGGCCCCTTGGTATTGCGGGTAATTAAGCACAAACTCTGGATCGGGTTGGCCATCGCCAAGGTAACGCCAATCATAAAACAAGGCTTTATCGAACCCATCTCGACTGGTGGAGGTTAAAAATTGCTTGGGGATAATCTGGTCGGTGTCGACATTATTCTTATCCAACGGGGCCACTAGCCCCTGATGAAAACAGCTCATTGTGCCTCTCCTTGAATATCAGTAAAGCGCCCAGTTATTGCGGCCGCAGCGGCCATCGCCGGACTCACCAAGTGGGTGCGCCCGCCCCGCCCTTGGCGTCCTTCAAAATTGCGGTTGGAGGTCGACGCACAACGCTTGCCCGGAGCGAGTCGGTCATCATTCATAGCTAAACACATGGAGCATCCAGGCTCTCGCCATTCAAAGCCTGCGGCTTTGAAAATATCCGCCAAGCCTTCTTCCTCAGCCTGCTGTTTTACCAGTCCTGAGCCGGGCACAATTAATGCTTCTATGTCTTTGGCTACCTGCTTACCGGCGACCACCGCAGCGGCCGCGCGCAAGTCCTCAATGCGGCTGTTGGTGCATGAGCCAATAAACACCGTATCGACACAGATATCACTGATCTTTTGCCCAGGTCGCAAATCCATATACTTTAAGGCACTGCGAATAGCATCAGCCTTTATCAAATCCGTTTCTTTATCCGGATCGGGAATAACCTCATCCACGCCCAGCACTTGCTCTGGACTGGTACCCCAGGTGACTTGTGGCTGCACCTGCTGAGCATCAATGTCAATGATCTTATCGAAGTGCGCGTCAGCATCTGAGTGCAATGTGCGCCAATAGGCAACGGCCTTGTCAAAGTCTTCACCTTGCGGGGCAAAAGGCCGCCCTTTAATATACTCATAGGTGGTTTCATCGGGGGCAATAAGTCCTGCTTTGGCCCCCATTTCAATGCTCATATTGCACAGCGTCATACGCGATTCCATCGACAAAGCGCTAATTGCCTCGCCACAGAACTCGGCAACATAACCGGTGCCGCCCGCCGTTCCTAACTGGCCGATTATGGCCATAATTAAGTCTTTCGCTGTTGCCGTGCTTCGCAGCTTGCCATGAACGTGAATTTTTAACGACTTCGCCTTTTTTTGCTGCAATGTCTGGGTGGCAAGCACGTGCTCAACCTCGGACGTGCCAATACCGTGAGCCAACGCCCCAAACGCACCATGCGTGGAGGTATGGCTATCACCACAGACAATGGTGGTCCCGGGCAGCGTGATCCCCTGCTCGGGACCCATCACATGTACAATGCCCTGGTTAATGGAGTTGAGATCGTACAATCTAATGCCGAATTCATCACAATTTGCCTGCAATGCCAGTAACTGGTTACGCGAGACAGTACTTGCGGCATCCAAAGAGCGAGATTTGGTCGAGACGTTGTGATCCATGGTTGCGAAAGTTTTCTCTGGACAACGTACAGTGCGATTTTTCTCGCGCAACCCGGCAAAGGCTTGAGGTGAGGTGACCTCATGCACTAGATGACGGTCTATGTACAGTAAGTCGGTTTGTTCATTTAGACTGGCGACGCAATGAGCCTGCCAAATTTTATCGTATAACGTGTATGCCACTTGCTACATCCTTTTACTTGTTAAATGCGCTCAACGATGGCTGCCGCTACATCGCGCGTGGTATAGCCCGCATCGGGAAAGATATCTGGCGTGCCAACCCCTGCAGCTACAGCTTCGGCTACGGCTTTCTCAATACGCCGTGCAGCCTCGTCTTGCGCTAATGAGTAGCGCAACATCAATGCCGCACTAAGTATTTGCGCAATGGGATTAGCGACCCCTTTACCGGCAATATCTGGTGCCGAGCCGCCGGCAGGTTCATATAAACCGAAGCCGGATTGATTAAGACTAGCCGAGGGCAACAGCCCCATAGAGCCGGTGATCATGGCGCACTCATCGGACAAAATATCGCCAAACAAGTTGTCACACAGCAGCACGTCAAACTGGCTCGGCTGCTTCACGAGCTGCATCGCGGCATTATCAATGTAGATATGATCAAGCGTGACATCGGGGTAGTCTTTACTTACGTCATTCACTACCTCTCGCCACAACACACTGGTAGCCAAGACATTGGCCTTATCCACCGAAGTAACATGATTATGGCGCAGCCGCGCCGCTTCAAAAGCAAACCGAGCGATGCGCTCAATTTCACTACGAGCATAGGTTTGCGTATCAAACGCAGCTTCGTGCTGCCCTTCACCACTGCGTCCTTTCTCTCCGAAATAAATCCCCCCTGTTAACTCGCGTACGCAGAGTATATCGAAGCCGTGAGCGCTAATATCTTGGCGCAGCGGAGAGGAGGTGCTCAGCGCAGGCAATAATTGCGCCGGGCGTAAATTACAAAATAACCCGAAGTGCTTGCGTAGCGGCAATAATGACGCCCGCTCTGGCTGTTGCTCAGGAGGGAGGTTTTCCCATTTTGGTCCCCCTACGGCGCCAAACAGTATTGCGTCAGCGGTTTCACATGCCGCCAGCGTTTGCTCCGGCAGCGCTACACCAAACTCATCAATGGCGCCGCCGCCGACGGCGTGATGATGCAGGTTGAGGCTAAAGCCAAATTCGCGACTGCAGGCCGCTAATACCATTTCTGCTGCGGCCATCACTTCTGGACCAATGCCATCGCCGGGTAATACGGCGATACTGTAACTGTTTTGACTCATCCTGCTTTCCTTTGTTGCTGCTTTAAGCTCGACACTTGCTGTGCTCGATGAATAATGTTGTAAACGCGGATCATGGCACGTACCGACGCTTCGACGATGTCGGCGGCAAGCCCCGCGCCGTGATAGGTACGCCCCTGATATTGGGCAATAATGTCAACCTGGCCTAAAGAGCTAGCTCCTTGCCCGGTGGCATCTAAGTTGTATTCAATCACCTCCACCGCCATGCCGGTTAGTCGGGCTATGGCAGCAAAAGACGCTTCTACCGGGCCGTTACCCGTGGCCGCTTCTTGACGCTGTTCACCAGCAATGCTCAAGCCGATGGTCGAACTGGCGACTGATTGTGAGTTCGACGCGGAATTAACAAACTGCAACTGGTAATAATCGTCTTTATCGGTGATTTGATTGAAATAAATAATGGCTTCAAGGTCGTAGTCGTATACCGTGCCTTTTTGATCGGCTAACTCCAAAAAGCTGGCGTATAAGCTATCCATATCGTAGTCACCGCCTTGATAACCTAGTTCACTCAAGCGATGTTCAATAACATGGCGGCCTGAGCGTGAGGTCATATTCAGTTGATTATTGGGCACTCCAACACTCTCTGGCGACATGATTTCATAGGTATTTTGCGCCTTGAGTACACCGTCTTGGTGAATACCTGAGCTGTGGGCAAAAGCATTTTCGCCGACAATGGCCTTGTTCGGCTGTACTGGCATATTGCAGATCTTAGCGACCTGGCGCGACGTCCGATATATCTCCTCACTGCGAATATCGCTGTGCACTTGCAGATGGTCTTGGCGCATTTTCATGATCATCGCCACTTCCTCTAACGAGCAATTTCCAGCGCGCTCACCAATGCCATTAATGGTGCATTCGATTTGTCGTGCTCCCGCTTGCACAGCGGCAATAGAGTTGGCTACCGCTAAGCCTAAATCATTATGGCAATGCACACTTAAGCGCGCTTGATCAATATTGCTGACATGCACTTTGAGATAACGGATCATGGCCGCGTATTCATCTGGAGTAACATAGCCGACCGTGTCAGGCAGATTGATGGTGCTGGCGCCAGCGGCAATGGCGCGCTCAACGACATAACATAAATCATCATGGGGGGTGCGCCCGGCATCTTCGCAGGAAAACTCAACGTCATCGGTGTATTGGCGGGCTTGGCTAATTGCTTGCACCGCCATGTCGGTGGCCTCGGCGAGCGTCATGCGTAGCTTATGTTCCAGGTGCAGTGGACTGGTGGCGATGAAGGTATGTATGCGGGCCCGCTGCGCGCCCTTGAGCGCCTCCCCGCATGCTTCAATGTCTTTGCTCACTGCTCGTGCTAAGCCACAAATAATGGGCCCTTGCACCTCATTAGCAATACGCTGGACAGCACGGAAATCAGCAGGGCTGGACACCGGGAAACCAACTTCCATCACATCCACGTTAAGACGACTGATTGCATGAGCCAGTTGCAGTTTGTCGTCTTCCGTCAAACTTGCTTTCAATGCTTGCTCACCATCGCGAAGGGTGGTGTCAAATATCCATACCTTGTCTTGCATACTCAGTCCTCTAAAAGATTACCGCCGGAAATAAAAAACCCCGCTCGGGAGGGCGGGGTTATGTTCGTTTCGTATTACTAACAATCAATACATCACGCCCCGCTAAAGCTCACAAGGAGTAGCAGGTTTAGGAGCAATGTAATGAATTGATTGGTGCGCATAATTGAGCATCGCTGTTAGTAAGATGGGCTATTTTTTAACACTAAGAGAACAGCGGGGCAAGCATAAATATTCCAAAAAAACCGGTTAAAACCCGCAACTAAAGAAATATAAATCCAACAAAAACAGACAAACTGAATTAATATAACAAATTAGAGATTAAGAGAACAAAGAAGGCGCTCCGGAAACAGAAATAGCGCCAAGGTTATTTTATTTTCCAAAAGCGTTTATTTGCTCGCTTTTTGTGCATAGTGGTTGCCGCCATGAGAGATATAACGCAACTGCCAAATCAACCGTTCTATTAACTCCTCACGCGACTGCCCTTCTAGGTCGAGCGCTTCAGCGCCAGATGTGAACACTATGGTGACCATGGCTTCGGCTTGCATATGGGCGTGCGAGGCATCACAGCGCGTCTCGCTTTCCAGATAATGCGCTAATTCGAGGATAAAATGCTTAATTTCTCGGGCCACGGCGGCACGAAACGCTTTTGAGGTGCCTGAGCGCTCGCGCAATAGCAGTCGAAACTGATTCGGTTGATTATCGATAAACTCCAAAAAGGTCAGTACCGATGTGGAAATGACGCTGCCACCACTGGCTATTCGTCGCCGAGCTTGGCGCATAAGCTGACGCAGAGTCAGGCCTGCCTCATCAACCATAGTTAAGCCCAGCTCATTCATATCTTTAAAGTGGCGGTAGAAAGAAGTGGGAGCAATCCCCGCCTCGCGCGCGACTTCACGCAAACTCAAGTTGGAAAAGCTATGTTCAGCACTGAGCTGATTGAATGCTGCTTCTATCAGAGCTTGACGAGTTTTTAGTTTTTGCTGGGCGCGAACTCCGGCCATCTTTGCCACCTAAGCAGTTAAAAACTTAAGTCTAATACTTGACGCTAAAGGATTGAACCTCTATTTTAGCGTACAGTTGTACGCTGAGATTATTTATAGAATGAAAAAACCACCTATTTTGTGGGTCAATGTGCTGTTTTTTAGCCTGTCATTTTTGGCCGCCATTACGTTAGTTCCCTGGTATGGAATCACCTACGGATACACAAGCGCGCACTGGATTGCCTTTATTGCCTGTATGTTTTATGCCGGGCTGTCAATCACGGCTGGATATCACCGCTTATGGGCGCACAAAGCCTATGAGGCACATCCTGTTATCGAAGTGATTTTCGCATTCGGCGGGGCCTTCGCACTGCAAAACAGTGCGTTGCATTGGAGTAGCGATCACCGTGTACACCACGGCCAGGTTGACGACCCAGTAAAAGACCCCTACGCCGCCACGCGCGGATTCTGGTACAGCCATATTGGCTGGATGCTCAGAGATTATCAGGGTGAACAATACAGTAATTACAACAACGCCCGTGACTTACAGCGCAATAAAGTAGTGATGTGGCAGCACCGCCATTATATGAAGTTGGTATGGGCGATGAACCTCGGCCTACCACTGCTATTAGGGCTGATCTTTGGTAACGTGCTAGGCATGATGTTGCTTGCGGGCTTACTGCGCTTGGTACTATCACAACACTTTACGTTTTTTATTAATTCTTTGGCACATATTTGGGGTTCACGCCCATACACCGAAAAAAACACCGCCCGCGATAATGGTTTCTTGGCGCTGTTAACTTATGGTGAGGGCTATCATAATTTTCACCATATTTTCGCCAGCGACTATCGCAATGGCATTCGTTGGTGGCATTATGATCCGACCAAGTGGCTGATCCGCGCCTGCTCATGGGTCGGCTTAGCGAAAAAGCTAAAGCGCACTCCGGTAGAGCGTATTGAGCGCGCCAAAGCACAAACTTTAATGAGCCGTACCCAAGGTAAACTGGCAGCCATTGAAAGTGCTCAGGAAAAACTGGTTTTGCTTCAAAGCGAGTATGATGTACTGTTGAAAAAACTTCAGCATTTTTGCCAAGTGCAAAAGCAAGTACTTGAAGCAAAGCGCGATTCGGTGCTGCAACAATGCGAAAAATCCGCTTTAATGAAGCAATACCATGAATTAGAAGATGCCTGGCAAGCGCAAAAACAAGCTTGGTTAGCCCTCAACGCCCGCTTGCTTAAGGCTCATTGTTAATGCCCTAAGGAGTCACCGTGGCAAAGCAAACAGCAAGCAAAAAACAGCAACCTAAAGCAGAGGCATCGTATCAGTACGATGCCATTATCATTGGCACAGGTCCTGGCGGTGAAGGAACCGCTATGAATCTTGCGAAAAGCAATAAGAAGGTTGCTGTCATTGAACGTCAGCAAGCCGTAGGCGGTGGCTGTGTGCACTGGGGAACCATTCCTTCAAAGGCGCTGCGCCATTCAGTGAGCCGCTATATTGAGTACAAAGCAAACCCGCTATTCAATATCACCGAACGCCCAGGGCGCATTACCTTTGCCGACATCTTGAATCATACCAGTTCAGTGATCTCTAAACAGTCAAGTTTACGCAGCAGCTTTTACGAGCGTAACCGCATTGACTTGTTTCAAGGAGAAGCCAGTTTCGTTGATAAAACAACGGTGAACGTGCAGCATCAAGATGGTTCGTTTGAACGCTTAAGCGCGCCTATTATTGTAATCGCCACGGGCTCACGCCCTTACCGCCCTAAAGAAATTGATTTTAACCACCCTCGGGTATTCGACAGCGATACCATTTTAAGCCTCAAAGATGATCCTCTGCGCATTCTTATTTATGGTGCCGGCGTGATTGGCTGTGAGTACGCATCTATTTTTAAAGGTTTGGGCATGAAGGTGGACTTGGTCAACACTCGCGACCGTTTGCTGGCCTTTATGGATGATGAAATATCCGACGCTCTAAGTTATCACTTTTGGAACAGTGGCATCTTCATTCGCCATAATGAGGAATTCGACCACGTCGAGACCAAAGACGATGGCATTATCATGCATATGAAATCAGGCAAACGCGTCAAAGCCGACTGCTTATTATTTGCCAACGGCCGTACCGGCAATACCGATACCCTAAACTTGCAAGCCATTGGCCTTAAAGCTGACGGTCGTGGTCAGCTGAAAGTCAACGAGAGCTACCAAACCGAAGTCGATAATGTTTACGCCGTTGGTGATGTGATTGGTTACCCAAGCCTAGCCAGTGCGGCTTTTGATCAAGGCCGTATTTGCGCCGATGCCATTGTTCAAGGTGAGTGCAAAGAAAAGCTAATTATTGATATTCCTGCCGGGATTTATACCATCCCAGAGATGAGTTCAGTGGGTAAAACAGAGCAACAACTTACCGCCGCAAAAATTCCTTACGAGGTAGGTCGCGCCCAATTTAAACACCTAGCTCGAGCGCAAATCGCTGGCACCGACGTCGGTAGTTTAAAAATTCTTTTCCATAGTGAGACTAAAGAAGTACTGGGTGTGCATTGCTTCGGCGAACGCGCCTCAGAAATTGTCCACATCGGCCAAGCCATTATGGAGCAAAAAGGCAGTGGCAATAATGTCGAATACTTTGTTAACACCACTTTCAACTATCCTACGATGGCCGAGGCCTACCGCGTTGCAGCGCTGAACGGGCTAAACCGGTTGGTTTGATACACATCATATATAACTGAAAAAATGGGCATTGTGCCCATTTTTTCTATAAGAGCTCTTGTTCGCCTGTAAAATTATTGTAAACTCTTAAACATATAAGAAAAAAAAGACAGGTAATGAGGGAATGGGTATACGTGCATTAGGGCTTTGTGCCGCGCTTGGTCTTGCTAGCTTCACCGCTTTCGCTGACTACTCCAGTGCAACAAAAGATCTCAAAAATGAAGATTACACTGCTGCGTTTAACGAATTTAAACAGCTAGCACAACAAGGCCACGCTAAGGCAATGTACGAGCTGGCACGTATGTATGAACTTGGGCTTGGTACCGAGGAAGATATTTACAGTGCATTCTCGTGGTACATGATTGCTTTGGACTTTGGCAACGATGATGCCAAAGATCGCTACCGTAAGATCCGTCGTTTGGTCCCTTCGCGCAAAGAAGGCAAAGATCACTACAAAGCGCTCGCTCGTGATTTTGGTTTTGATGTTCACCAACGCGTCTTGGCTCCAGTAAAAGATAAATCTGGACATGATGCCCGCTATATCACCGTTAAAAGCAAAGTTGAGCCGGAGTATGGAAGTAGCTTATCTGAAGTACAAAGTGCTTGGGCTACCGTCGGCTTTGACGTTAATCAACAAGGCCAGGTTGTTAACCACCGTGTTATTGCTTCATTCCCTAAAGATGTCATTGATGATGCCGCCCTAGAGGCCATTAGCCAATGGCAATATAAGGTGCCCAACGACTACAGTGGTGAACCGCAAGCCGTTTATGACCTAACCCATACCTTTAAATTAGAAGCTTCTAAAAAGAGCCATCGTCGCGAGTATGAATCCCAGTTAGCTGAGTATGCACAAAAGCTAAAAGCACTGGCCGAAGATGGCAATAACTATGCCCAGGCTCGCTATGCCATGATGTTAGAGAGCGATCTGATTGAACAGTCAAACGATCACTACCTAGATTGGTATTACCGTGCTGCCCGCAATGGTAACTATGACGCGCAATTGTGGATGGTACGCTGTTTTGAGTACGGCACCGCGTGTAAAGCCGACAAAGATAAAGCCTTTTCATGGTTAGAGCTTGCGAGTAACAGTGGTAATGAGCGGGCACAGTATCAACTAGCAACTAAGCTACTTGATTATGAAACCATTCATTATGACTTAGATAGAGCTGCAGATATCCTCAGAAAAGCGACTCATAACCAGTACTTACCGGCCATGATCGCATACGCAAAGTTGCTCGCTTTCGCAGACAAAGAGTCAATTCGTAATTACGAAGAAGCGGTAAAATATGCCGAGCTAGCGCGCTCAGATGCGCCTGACAACCCAGTGTTACTGTCAGTGCTGGGCGTGGCTTATAGCGAGCTGGGTCGCATGCAACAGGGCGAAAAGTACCTGCGTCAAGCCTATGACGAAGCTAAACGTCGTAATTGGCCAACACAAAACTACTTAGAGCTGATGGAAGGCCGCGCATCCATGATGGCCAATGGCACCAGCTTAATATATTAACGCCTGATATAACCCCTTCACTACAAATACAAAAAAGCCCGCGAAAGCGGGCTTTTTATTGCTTAGTAAATCGTTACTTGTGGTATTTACGGCTTAACTCACCTACGGCATTAATAAACGCACCAGCGTGCTCAGGGTCAACATCCGGAGTAATACCGTGGCCTAGGTTAAAGACATGTCCTGTGCCCTCGCCAAAGCCTGCAAGAATAGTTTCAACCTCTGAACGAATGCGCTCAGGCGAAGCATGAAGCATAGACGGGTCCATATTCCCTTGCAGAGCTACTTGGTCTCCCACTCGGCGCTTAGCATCGGCAATATCAATGGTCCAATCCAGACCGATTGCATCACAACCAGTAGCCGCGATTTTTTCAATCCATTGGCCGCCATTTTTAGTAAATAAGGTGACAGGCACTTTACGACCATCATGCTCCCTGATTAAACCATCAACGATCTTTTGCATGTAACGCAAAGAAAACTCTTCGTAATCACGCGGGCTTAACACTCCACCCCAAGAATCGAATACCATGAGTGATTGCGCACCGGCCTTTACTTGCGCATTCAAATAGCTAGTAACCGAGTCTGCGAGCTTATCCAATAACAAGTGTAAAATTTTAGGCTCAGCAAATGCCATTTTCTTAATTTTGCCGAACGTCTTACTGCTACCGCCTTCAACCATATAAGTAGCAAGTGTCCAAGGCGAGCCCGAAAAGCCTATCAGTGGCACCTCACCTTTTAATTCACGGCGAATAGTACGCACTGCATTCATCACATAGCCAAGCTCGTCTTCAGGGTCAGGAATAGCAAGATTGGCAACTTCCTGATAGCTACTTAATGGGCGCTCAAACTTAGGCCCTTCTCCGGTTTCGAAGTAAAGCCCAAGACCCATCGCGTCAGGAATAGTAAGAATATCACTGAAGAGTATGGCGGCATCTAAAGGGTACCGGCGCAGTGGTTGCAGAGTCACTTCACAGGCCAGTTCCGCGTTCTTACATAAGCTCATAAAGTCACCCGCTTGAGCTCGTGTAGCGCGATACTCAGGAAGGTAACGTCCAGCTTGACGCATCATCCAGACCGGAGTTTGGTCCACTGGCTGTTTTGCTAGGGCGCGAAGATAACGATCATTTTTCAATTCGCTCATGGCGTGACTCTTTTTTACTGAAAATAAACTGCGATTATTCTAACACAACCGCACTGTGGCACTATGAATTAGATCATTGAATCAGACAAAATCTTGCGCTTTTAAAAAGATTCACTGTTCAGCTTTTAGTGATTTTTGATAAAAAAAAGTAAATTTTTCTGTTAAAGAACTTGCAACACACATACGACCTTGGTATAACTATATCCGTTGCTAGAGAACAATAATAAAAAGCTAGAAACACATTAAATAAAAAGAAGCTCGATTAACGAGACTGCTAAAGAAATTCGGCCACCCTTGCGGTGGCTTTTTCTTTTCTAACGCCTTCCCCCGCAATACGCCTTGTATAGCCAAGTTTTATGCTGATTCCATACACTTATAGATCGATTAATTCGCAAAAATAGGTTGACCTTTGACGCAGATTTCCTTTTTATAGGGGTATGACCAACGCAGGTTAGGAGAGCAACGATGTTATCGCGGTTGGAAAAAGCACAACAGAAATGGGGCGGCAGCCACACAGTTATTGATAAATGGTTAGCAGAGCGCCAAGAGCTGCTTGTGCAGTACTGCAATATGGCGGGCAATTCGCACAACGCGAAGCATGATAAAGCATTGCCCGAGCCGGCGACTATCCAACAATTTTGTCAGTTGTTAATGGATTACTTATCTGCCGGACACTTTGAAATCTATGATGACATCGTTAAGCAATGTGAAAGTCGTGGACCAGAGAGCTTAGAGCTGGCTCAGTCCCTTTACCCTCAAATTTCTGCAACTACAGATGTGGCTTTAGACTTTAACGACAGCTACGCCGAGGTTAAAGGTGATGACCTGATGGAAAACTTCGACAACGACTTGTCAGCATTAGGGGAAGCACTTAGCACCCGCTTTGAATTAGAGGATGAACTAATTCACAACCTCTACACCAATCATACATAGAAAAATAAAGCCTCTGCGAAAAGGAGGCTTTATTTTTAGTGCTTTACAGGCACAAAAAAAGAGAGCCTAAGCTCTCTTTTTTATCTAGCTACTTATTCAGCTGCAGCTTCTTCTTTAGGCTTAACAATCTCTAGCAACTCAACTTCGAATACTAGAGTAGAGTTAGCTGGGATCTTACCAAGATCACGCTCACCGTAAGCAAGTTCTGATGGGATGGTAAACTTATATTTTGCACCCACAGGCATTAGTTGCAGACCTTCGGTCCAACCAGGAATCACACGATTAAGTGGGAAAGTAGTCGGTTCGTTACGTGAGTATGAGCTGTCGAACTCAGTGCCATCAAGTAAAGTACCTTTATAGTGTACTTTTACCGTATCTGTTTCAGCTGGTTTCTCGCCATCACCTTGCTCAAGTACTTCGTACTGCAGGCCTGACTCAGTGACTTCAACGCCTTCTTTTTTAGCATTCTCAGCAAGGTACTTCTCGCCTTCTGCTAGGTTTTCTTGTGCTGCCGCTTTCGCCTGCTCTTGTTGCTTAGCGCGAACAGACTCGTCTAATGCAGTCAATACTTCACGGATTTTTTCTTCTTCGATTTTTGCATCACCTGCAAGTGCATCTTTAAAGCCACGAATCATAAGCTCTTGATCAAGCTCGATGCCCAGTTCTTTTTTGTTCGCTAAATCTTCATTTAAGAAGTTACCAACAGACGCACCAATACCATAAGCTTGCTGCTGAGCTTCGGTTTCTAGTTTTACTTCTTTTACCTCTGTCTTAGCCGCTTCTTGATTACACGCCGTTAGTGCTAGTACAGACGCTGCAACGAGCGATAGCTTAATTGTTTTTTTCATACATAGTCTCCAGCAACTTGGTGTTGCCATTTTAAGGTTACAAAACTAAATTTTGATTAGAGTTAGCATAAAGCTAGCTCTGGCTTTCAACTCCAGCATGAGGCTGTTTTTCTAATTACTTTAATGAAATAATTAGGAAAACAACCTAGAGTTGTGACTTCTAGTCTAACTGCTTGCGACAGCAGAGTTAAGGGACGCTGGTAAATTTATGTTAATAATTCGCTCACTCTCCATTGTTATCTGCTTAGCGCTCTTAATTGCTTGCCAGCCACAACATTCGGATGCCATAAAACAGTATCGGCACGCCAGCGCAGGGGCTTTTGATGCCGCCATTTCTGCCGATGGCCAATACAGCTTGGTCTCCACCATAGAACATGGTGTCGCAGTCTGGGACAATCAAGCCAATGCGTTAAAATTTCAATGGTACCTTAAAGAAGATGAACAGAATCTTGTTATCGCATTAGCTATTGCCGACGACAATAGCACCGCTGTCACGGCAACTAAAACAGAGTTTGCAGTGTGGGATATGCAAAGCGGTGAGAACCTCGGCTTTTACAGCATCAAAGCGTCTCACATTCGTGACATCGCCATAGCAAATCAAGGCCGTTATGTGCTTTATGGTCGTGCTGATGGGGTCGCTGTGCATGTAGATTTACAAACCGGGCGGCGCATTGAGTTTTTAGGTCATCAAGAGAAAATTAACGCCGTCGCCTTATCACCTAACGGCCGCTACGCGCTAAGCGGTGCCAATGACTACGCAGCTTATCTGTGGGATACGCGAAGTGGCCAAGTGGTCTATCGCTTTAACCATGCTAGTCGTGTCACCCAAGTTGCACTCGACCCTCAAGGGCGCTTCGCTTTTAGTGCTGGGAGCAAACGCCAAGCGAGTATTTGGGATTTGCGCACAGGTGCACAACACAGCCAATTGCAGTATATTGCGCGACAAAAGATTTTCAGCGCGGTGCGCTTTTCAAATGATGGTCAGTGGCTGGCTACAGGTTCGCCTAGCCGTGAGCTTGCGCTATGGGAGACTCACTCGGGTAAGCGAGTATTGGACTACCAAGTGGCAGCCAGAGCAAATAGTCAGCCAAAGTCTGCGGTGGTGTTTGCCGTCGCCTTTACCAACAACAATCAATTACTCACGGAGAGCTCCAGCGGCTTGAGTGAATATTTCAATATAAAGGGCATGCCATGAACCAATTAGAAACACGTATAGAGAACCTTGAAGCCAAGGTAGCGTTTCAAGACGAAACGATTGATGTGCTCAATGATGAAATCAAGGCCCACCAGCAGCAACTCGCTAAAATGCGCCGACAAATGGAATTGCTGGGTGAGAAGCTAAGAGAAGTGCAAAGTAACTCCGGTGGCACGCAAGAACTTGAGCCACCACCGCCGCATTATTAATTATTCCGGCTTGAAGACGCCAATCACTTGTTCAAACTGACGCGTGGACGCCTGCACGGCGTTTTCGGGCTGGGTCATAATATGGCCACATTGCACGCACTGCACTTTTTCTACATCGTGCTCTTTATATAGCATCATGGTGTCCATTTGCTGACATTCAGGGCAGCTAGCCCCTGCGATAAAGCGCTTTTTCTGTTTCATTATCATTACCTCTTTGGCCATCGCCGCGTGTGGCTCGGTGCAGCAACTGCCGCTAGTTTATCACAAAAACTTTCCCGCTTGAGTGTGCTGGCCGTGTTATCATTCGCACATTACTAATTAGCGTGCAGTAACTATGATTCAGATTACCGATATCGAGCTTTTACGCGGCCCTAAATGCTTGTTAAAAAATGCCAATGCCACCTTGTTCCCGCAGCATAAAGTGGGCCTAGTGGGCAGCAACGGGTGCGGTAAATCAAGCCTGTTTGCCCTACTCAAAGGTGAGCTACAACTCGATGCAGGCAACGCTAAGGTGCCAAAAGAGTGGTCTATAGCCTCGGTAAAGCAGGAAACGCCTGCATTGGCGATTACTGCCTTGGAATACGTGCTACAAGGTAATCCGGATTACTACGCGTTGCGCTGTCAGCTAAAACAAGCAGAGCAACAAGGCGATGGCGAGACACAAGCTCAAGTGCACCAACAGCTTGAGCTGATGAAGGGCTATAGTATTGAGGCCAAAGCTGGCGAATTGCTGCATGGTCTCGGTTTTTCCAATACCCAAATAGACTATGCGGTCAGTGACTTCTCTGGTGGTTGGCGTATGCGCTTGAATTTGGCGCAAGCGTTGATCCGTGATGCCGATTTATTGTTGCTGGATGAACCTACTAACCACCTAGACTTAGACGCTGTATATTGGCTCGAACGATTTTTACGCAGCTATGCCGGGACCTTGGTTCTGATTTCTCACGACAGGGAGTTCTTAGATGCAGTAGTCGGTGAAATTTGGCATATCGATCAGCAGCAAATTAATGTTTATAAAGGTAACTACTCTCAATTTGAGCGACAAAAAGCCGAGCGTTTAGCGCAACAACAAGCGCAATTCGACAAGCAACAAGAGCAAATTGCTCACTTGGAAAAGTTTATTACCCGCTTTAAAGCGAAAGCCAGCAAGGCCAAACAGGCGCAAAGCCGCGTGAAAGCCCTGGAGCGCATGGAAAAACTGGCGCCTGCGCATGTCGACTCGCCGTTTGATTTTAGCTTCGCAGAGCCGGATGCCCTGCCCAACCCCTTGATTGCCCTCGATGGCGCCCAGGCCGGCTATGGTGACACCACCATTTTACACAGTATTAAACTAAACCTAGTCCCGGGCAGCCGCATTGCCCTACTCGGGCGCAATGGCGCAGGTAAATCGACATTAATTAAGCTACTAGCCCAAGAGTTGGCCCCGCAAGCGGGTGATGTATTTTTCCACCAAGGCCTCAAAGTGGGTTACTTTGCCCAGCACCAGCTTGAAGCGCTTGATTTACAAGCAAGCCCGGTAACTCATTTACAGCGCCTAAACCCGCAGGCCAGCGAGCAATCGCTACGCGACTTTTTGGGTGGCTTTGCCTTTATCGGCGATAAAGCCTTAGACCCTGTAGCGCCGTTTTCAGGCGGTGAAAAAGCACGTTTGGTATTGGCCATGTTAGTGTATCAAAAGCCCAACTTACTGCTGCTGGACGAGCCCACTAACCACCTTGACTTAGAGATGCGCCATGCCCTCGTGATGGCGCTACAAAGCTTTGACGGCGCCATGGTCACCGTGTCCCACGATCGCCACCTACTGAAAAATACCGCCGATGAGTTTTACTTGGTTGATAGTGGCGAAGTTCGCCAATTTGGCTATGACTTAGATGCTTACTACCAGTGGCTAACGAAGGCTAACCAAGAGCAAAAGCAGACTCAGGTTGAGCCCGATAAAGCCAACTCCAGCGCCAACAGAAAAGAGCAAAAGCGCAAAGAAGCAGAGTTTCGCAAACATGTGCAACCGCTAAAAAAAGCCATCGACAAGCTGGAAAAACAGCTCGATACACTCGCGCCCAAGCTGGCCGATATTGAAAGTCAGCTCAGCGACAATAGTGTTTACGAGGAGCAGCATAAAGAGAGACTAAAACAATTATTGGCTCAGCAGAGCGATTATGCTCAGCAGCAGGAGGCTGCCGAAGAACAACTGCTCGAGCATATGGATGAACTTGAGCAACAGGAGCAGGCCTTTTATGAAAGCAATTGATGCCGCCGATTTTTGGCAATTCAGCCTAAGTGTGTATGACAATGAGCAAGTACAAAAAACCTTGCTTAATTGGCAAAATGATTATGGTCTGAACGTCAATCTGTGTTTATTTTTGGCTTACCTAGATTATCAACATGTGGCACTTCAAGCAGAGCAGTTAGACTCCTTGATAGCCAGCATTGGCGATTTTAATGAGCATGCACTGCAACCACTGCGTGATATTCGCGGTTACCTCAAACGCAACCAAAGCAGTGTTGTGAACTACAATAATATTCGCTCACAGATACTGGACTTAGAGCTGGCCATGGAAAAGCTGCAGCAGCATCAACTTGTGAGCGCCTGCAACACCTTAACTCTGCGCCATAATCCCCAGGCTTTTAACCTCGCATTGTATTTACCTAATGCGTTATTGCCATTAAAAGCTGATCTGGATCAAGCTCTACACCAAAGCCCTGCTTAAGGCCAACGCGATATTGATCTAGGTCATATCTCATCCCCCTGGCGTCCCCTACACTTAACACATCAAAGGAACAGGAGACGCCACCATGCAAGTATTTTTTCGCGACTTTTTCTCAGACCCAGTATTGTTTTTGTCGTTCGGCTTCCTCACTGTAGTGATCCTACTTTGCTTGTTTTATGTGGGCTTTTTTATCAAGAAAGTAATGGACGCTGAGGTTCCTGAAGGACAGTAACAACCAATCACCTCCTCGCTGTGCGAGGTGATAACCAACCAAATTAAGCACGACGCACAAAGCCTCCTCTAATCTCGGTATTAGCGGGGGCTTTATTTTTGTGTCTATAGCCAGCAGTGAAAGTTTGATACTATTAGGCTCTGGATATTCTTGGTTAACATGTTGTGAGCACACATTTTACTCCTGCTTGGTGGATGCCAGGCCGTCACTTACAAACTATCTTACCGCGCTATTTTCGTCCCGGCTTTAAAGTGGCTTATCACCGCGAAGTGATCACCACCGAAGACGATGACTTCCTCGATCTTGCTTGGGCACAGCCCGCACAACCCGATAAGCCGTTGGTGATTATTTTGCATGGCTTGGAAGGCAATATAGATAGTTTTTATGCTAAAGGCATGATGAAGGCATTGCAGCAATCAGGACTTGATGCCGTATTAATGCATTTTCGTAATTGCTCTGGCGAAGTGAACCGCCAACCTCGCGCTTATCATAGTGGTGAAACCGAGGATCTGGGATTTTTAATTCGCACTTTGCAGCAGCGCTTTGGCCAACGCCCCTTAGCGGCCGTGGGCTTTTCGTTAGGGGGAAATGTACTGGCCAAATACCTGGGTGAGCAAGGTGAAAAAAGTGGTCTCAGCGCTGCGGCAGTGGTCAGCGCTCCCCATGACTTATCCAGTTCATGTCAGGTGATTCGTAAGAGTCTAGGAAAGATTTATCAGCACTACCTACTCGGTAGAATGAAAAAGTCCATGGCGCGTAAACTTCCCCAGCTGCAAGACACGCTGGCACTCAATGAACAACAGTTACGCAATATTAATGACCTATGGGATTTTGATAATCAAGTGACGGCGCCACTGCATGGCTTTACCGATGCTGAGGACTATTACCTAAAGAGCAGTGCCAAGCCCTATTTAAAACGCATAGCCACCCCCACACTAATTATCCATGCAGAGGATGACCCGATGCTGGCACCCGAAGCCGTGCCACGCCCTGAGGATGTGTCACATGCCGTCGACTTACGCGTATCCAAGCGCGGAGGGCATGTTGGCTTTATTAGCAATAAAGGCCTATTTGGGGTGGAGTTTTGGCTCGAGAAAGCCGTCCCTGAGTTTTTTGCCAAACACCTAGGACAATCATGATTATTCCCTATCAAGAACTAAGTAAAGAAGCACTTACCAACCTTATAGAGCAGTTCATCCTGCGTGAAGGAACCGACTATGGTGAAACCGAAGTGGGCAACCAAACTAAAATTGAGCAGGTTTTGACACAACTGAAAAACGGCGAAGCACTGATTGTGTACTCTGAGCTTCATGAAGAAGTGAACATTATGAGTGCACAGCAGTTTAAGCAAATGCAGGCCGAAGAAGGGGATTACCAAATCGATCGCGATGAGTTTTAACTCATCGCCCCAGAGCATACAAACTCAATAAGGCCCTGACGTCCGCGAATCCAGCAACGCTTTACAAAACTCGAGTATGGAATGGGCCAGTCCTGACAAGACTCGTATATGTTTACGTATCCCTTATGTAGTGAATTGTCGCAATATATAAAAAAGGGATAGATGCCAACATGAAGAGTATAAAATAAGCTATAAATAAACGCCGAGTGGTTGTTGATACTTGAGCTAATTTATCTTCAACGCCATACCGCCTAGCGGTCCACCTTAAACAGTAAAAACCTCCAAAGTGTAAACCACCTAAACCCGCTAAGATAAAGTTCAGCGAGTACATGCGCTGCCCATCACCAAGAATGTCTTCCATTTCTCGCATTCTCTTACCCTTTATCAGCCAGTGGAGCGGCAACACAGCGAAGATATATAGCACTATACAAGCAAGGCTAATATACATCTCTATATGGTGTAACACTATTTACCTCTCATACATGTCGCTTAAGCACTTTCCAAAGGCTCGCTGATCCGCATCGGCTAAATAAAAAGCGCTCAGTTATTCATAAACTCTTGGATAAAAGCCTCGCTAGCGACGTTTAAACATTGTGTAGTGATACTAGCATCCATCAACTGCCTGCGACCAAACCGACTACCTGTACACCGCCCTATTTTGCCACCCCATTCAGTCGCTTGTGCACGCGATGTAATTGCATTTGGCACCTGCGGAGCAATAGACGCCATGCACTCGGAAAGGTGGTTTTGAGTATGCTGCACACATTGATTGAAATTATAAGTGAAACAAACACGGGCAAATTGCTCGGGCTGACAAAACATCTCTGGAAACTGTTGTTCAAACATATCGAGGAAATGATCCGATGCTAGCTCTTTTTGCGCCAAAGAACTCAGGGGAAGAAGCGAGATAAACGCAATTATCGCCTTTTTCATTATATGTTCTCAACAGGATAAGTTTGCTTCGCGGTACCGGTTGAACTGTTATATAAGATGGCATTTTCAGGTGGCATTGCGTACTCCTTGCTAAAACGAACTTCCTTGCTGTCTACATTATATGCACGGCTGTTCGCTTGGCAACCACCGCGCTGCACTTGAGTTACCGGCTAATTCTAGCGACAATGGTTCACTCACTACGATAACAATAAAGAGCGGCAGATATGAAACTTTCCACCCTAGGCGCAGCGCTAGCAATCGCACTAGGCAGCACAAGTGTTGCAGCACAGGATGACTACCAGGCATCAGAAAAAGCAATTCAACTGGCAAAAGACAATATTCTTATCGATACCCATATCGATGTACCCTATCGCATTCACAATAAATGGGATGATGTCAGTAAAGCGACCGAACGCGGTGACTTTGATTACCCGCGTGCTATCGAAGGCGGCCTTAACGCGCCGTTTATGTCTATTTACATTCCCGCCCATTTAGAGTTCGAAGGTAAGGGGAAAAGCTACGAGTTAGCAAACCAACTTATTGATATGATGGAGGCGCTCGCGTACCGTGCCCCAGACAAATTTGCCATTGCTGATTCAGTGGCCGATGTTGAGCAGCAGTTTAAAAATGGCGTTATGTCGCTGGCAATGGGGATGGAAAATGGCTCACCCATTGAGGGCGAGCTAAAAAATCTGCACCACTTCTATGAGCGTGGTGTGCGCTATATCACTCTTGCGCACTCGCAAAGTAACCACATTTCTGACTCAAGTTACGATATTCGCCGCAAATGGAAGGGATTGAGCCCATTTGGCAAAGAGTTAGTACAGGAAATGAATAACGTCGGCATGCTTATTGATGTTTCGCATATTTCCGACGATGCATTTTATCAGGTCATGGATATTTCCAACGTACCGGTTATTGCCTCGCACTCATCGCTGCGTAAGTACACGCCCGGCTTTGAGCGCAATATGGACGATGACATGCTACTCGCGCTGAAGAAAAATGGCGGAGTGATCCAAATAAACTTTGGCTCTAGCTTTGTGACTAACCAAGCCAACACTTGGTACGACCGCCGTGATGAAGCGCAGCAGCAAGCCAAGCAGTCTGGTAAGGACACCACCGACTTTAAAGCCGCATTCCGTAAAAAGAACCCTTTCCCTTATGCCAGTTTAGAGCAAGTGCTGGATCACATTGATCACGTAGTGGAGCTTATTGGCATCGAACACGTCGGTATTGGCTCTGATTACGACGGTGTTGGCGATTCATTGCCGGTGGGTTTAAAAGACGTGTCGACTTACCCTAACCTAGTACAAGGGCTATTAGATCGTGGCTATAGCGACGCCGACATTAAAAAGATTTTAGGCGAGAATCTGCTGCGAGTATGGCGCCAAGCCGAAAGCTACGCCAAAGCCCATTAACTCATAAAGCCCGGTTCATGCCGGGCTTTTTTACCGAACGCAAGCGTTTTAAGTGCCGCAGAAAGTTTGATACTGCTCATCACTAGTAGTGGGCGGGTGCTGTAGATAGTGATGTTGTGCTTGCACTTGATAAGGGTCTTTTAAAGCCGCCAGCAAGGGCGCAAGCTTGTCACTGTGGCCTTGCTGTTCAAAGTCCGCAATCACCGCTTCGACTTGATGATTACGGGGGATCACCTGGGGGTTCGCCTTACTCATCAGGGTCGCACTTTGGCGCAAGTGTTGGTTCACCAGGCTCTGCCATTGCTCTAACCACGGGCCTAAATCCGCTTCAAGTTGAGTCAAGCCCGTTTGTTTACCTTGGCAATAGTCAGTGAGTTGCGCAAAGGTATTGGTAAAATCCAATTGCTGTTGCTGCATGCTCATCAACAGCTCATTAATTAATGGCTCTTGCTCACCGTCCGTTGCCAGTAATCCCAGCTTACTCATCCACATCTGTTTTAATGCCAAATTAAATTTGTCACCAAATTGGTTTAGCGCATTCGTCAGCGCTTCCACCGCCTGTTCTCGCGACGCCGCAAACAGGTCAATTAAGGTCTCAGCAAAGCGCGCTAAGTTCCAGTTGGCCATCTGTGGCTGATTACCATATGCATAGCGGCCTTGGCGATCTATCGAGCTAAAGGCACGATTAAAATCAAATTGATTGATCATCGCACACGGGCCGTAGTCTATGGTTTCACCACTCACCAGGGTATTGTCGGTATTCATAACGCCATGAATAAAGCCAACCCGCATCCACTGTACCACCAGCTCAATTTGCTTCGCCATCACCGCATTAAACAAAGCCAGTAAACGCGCGTCCCCCGTTTCACCTGCCAACTCCGGGTAGTGACGAGCAATAGTTAGCTCCACCAGCTGTTGCAAGGCTTGCGTTTCTTGCTGCGCCGCCAAAAACTGAAAGCTGCCGACGCGGATGTGGCTACTAGCAAGACGGCTGACGATGGCACCGGCACTTGGCTGCTGGCGCATAAGGGTCTCGCCGGTTAAGGCCACGCCTAAACAACGGCTGGTAGGCACACCCAACCCTGCCAGCGCCTCACTCATAATAAACTCACGAATTGCGGGTCCTATGGCACAGAGGCCATCGCCGCCACGAGAAAATTGCGTAGCTCCCGAGCCTTTCAGTTGAATATCCCAGCTTAAACCTTGCTCATCCACTAACGCGCCAAGCAAATGTGCCCGCCCATCTCCCAATAACGGCACATAATTGCCAAACTGATGTCCAGCATACGCTAAGGCCGTGGTTTTCTTCACTCCTTGACCCAGCAGCAAGCGCTTTTGCTCATCGTCGTCTAGGCCAAATTGCTCAGCCAGTGGGGCGTTCCATAACAACACTTGGGCTTGCTCAAAGTGCTTAACTTCGGCCTGATGACTCAGGGCTGGAATATGTTGATATGGATTGTGAAGCTTCATAATTGTCCTTAGCTGGCGATGCCAACACGGTTGTCGCCAACACTGTAGGCGATAAGTAAGCTGAGCTCTTGTAAAGAGCGGCCGCTTTGTTGTTGCAAGTCGTTAAACATAGCTTGAATAGCCGTGAGTGAGCGTTTGCTATGCAAACCACCGTCGATCACCTCGTGGGCGCGGCAATAGGCTTCCACATCCCGCGATAACACAAAGGTGTCTTTGCCCATACTGCGCAGCGCGTAAGCCCCAGTGTTACCACCTAGGCGCGCTCCCTGTTTTTTCAAATACTGCCACAGACCAATAATGTCGGTGCTTGGCCACTGCGCTACGAAGTTGCTAAAACTGCCGTGCTGCTGCGCTGTTTCATAGATCATATAGCAATTTTCGGGCACCGTTTGTACCTTTTTAAAATTGCGCACGATGCGCTCATCGGCGGCCTTTTGCTCGAGCATTTCTGGCGACATCATCAGCAGCTTATCGATATTGAAGTCCCAAAAAACCTCACGAAACCCTGACCATTTGGCATTAATAACCGACCAATAAAAGCCACTTTGAAATATCTTACGAGTAAATTCTTCTAACCAGGCATCATCGCTAAGGCGCTGCAGTTGTGCGGTGCTCAGGGGTTGACTCAATAAGGCTTCTAGCTGCGCTGACGAGCCTTTTCGCTCAAGCGCACGCTCGTATATAGCGCGATAGGTTTCCATAACGTACTTACCAATAGACTCTATAGCCGCTATTTAAACATGCGAGCAGCATCAGGAGAAGGCTCTATAAGCCCATAAAAGTGCCGTTGTTTTGTCGCGCTACTTCGCGCATTAACGTGGAGAACTTGATCATATCCCGTGAGGCCCCGCTATGGCGTTTAAAGGCGATACCATGAATCCGAGCAATGGGTTGATTGCCATGGTTTCGATTGAGGCGATTAATTTGTGCCAACGCTGCATCATAGCTAGTGCCGGTATAATCATCACCAAACACATACAGGGCTAAATCACCTTGGTAACGGGCATAAGCCTTTAAGCTAGCGGCAATCCCCTCAACCGGTGAACTGTTTGAGCTGCCACTCCAATGCTGCAATCCCCGTAATACCCCGGCTCGTTGCGCTTTACTATCGCTACGCCATGAACCGAGTTGACTGCCACCTAACACATCACCGTTATCGGATAACACCTGAAAGCCGGTAACTTGAGGGTGGTTGTTAAGTACCTCATCCAGCGTTGTTAACACACGCGGCCAAATTGTCTTCATTGACCCTGAGGTGTCGATAATAAACACCACATAATTACTATCTACCGGAATGCCGCCTACTTCATCATCACGTGCTGGGGCCTGAGCGGCACTAATGGCTGCTCGTTGGCGTTCAATTAAGCTTTGTTCGAGGCCAGAGGCGGCATCGCTCAGTTGCTGCACGTTATTTTTGGCACGGGCCACTTGCGCTTCCAGTGCGCGTTGCTGGCTGGCATTACTGGCACCTTGTGCTTGCGCCTGCGCCAATGCTTGCTCACTTTGCTTAAGCGCTTGCTGTAATTGCTGTAGTTGCTGCTCGGCGCCATCGAGGGCAATCACTAGATTGGCAACTTGACCGGCGTCGTTATACTCGCCCTGATCGGCATTTTTTGCTAATAAAATAAGCATAACAACCGCCCCAAAGGCACAGGAGATAATATCCAAAAACGACAGGCTGAATATCTCTATGGGCTCGCGTCTTTTCATGGCCAACTCCCAGCCGGGCTTATCATTAAGCCACCGGTGGCATTCGCCCAGTTCCAATAAAGAGCCGGAGCTAAAGGGTCGCCCTCAAGCGGTAACAACACAATATGGGTGGGCACCTTTGGGGCCGCCTCGGCAACACTAAACTGATGAATACGCGCACGGCAGTCACCATCGATTGTTTTCATATTGCCGCTCAGGGGTTTGCAGTTTTTAGTTTCCCGAAACCCGGGGGCACCGGCCATCATGGTGGGTAAGCCATCGGTAATGATATACAGGGCATCAAGGTTTTCCAAGGTACTGCGCATCGTCTTTAAAGCGGTATATAAGTCTGTGCCATGCTCTGGCACCAAGGCATCAATATCGGCAACGATGGCTTGCATGCTGGACTCAACTTTGGCCGAGTTGATAGCGCGCAGACCCAGTACTTGGGTGCTGGAGTTAAAGCTTATGACGCTGACTTGAGCATTGTTAGGAAGGCGCGCTAACAGCCATTTTGCTACGCGCTTAGTGCGCAGCCATTTAGGTCCTTGCTGTTTTTGCTGCACCGAGCCGATTTTTCGCCGGATCACCTGAATTAACTGCTCATCGGTCATTGACGCACTGGTATCAATCAAGATACCAATGCGCTGGCCCTCGACCTTAAGGCCCAACAAGTATTGCTCTTCACCACTCCCACTCAAGGCGACAGAATCATCGGCCTTGGCCGGCCCCGCTGCGGCAATTGACTGCTGTAACTGAGCGACGAGTGCTTGTTGCTGCGCTAAGGCCTGCTGCGCCGCTTGTTGAATCACTTGCAATGCCTCCACCCGCGCCTTACTGATCTGCCCATCCGCCTGCGCTTGCTTAACTTGCGCGCTCATATCGTCCAGCTGTGCTTGTGCTCTCTGAACACGCTGCTCTGCAGCCACCAACTGCTGCTGTAAGCGCTCTATTTCGGTGCTGGGCACTGCTGTATAAGCTTGAAACTTAATGACAATTAAGATCAGCAATACCGCGCCAAGGCCACATGCCATGACGTCTAAAAAAGATAGGTTAACCCCCTGCTCAGCGCGGCGTTTGAACATCAGCAGTTACTTATGCAAATGCGTCAACAGATGGGTTTCACAGTTGTTTTTGGTCTTCAGCACCATTTCATCTTGGCGGTTATTTAAGTGGAACAACACATACATCAAGACAATGGATAGTAGCAGTGACACTAAGGTTGAATTAAAGGCCACGCCAAGCTTATCGACCATGCCGGCAATATCCCCAGCGACGGCTTCTTCGGCCTTGGCCAGCGCCGAGCCGATACCACGCACTGTGCCGACAAAGCCGATACTGGGAATGGCCCAAATGAAAAAGCGGATCATGGCGTTACCTGCCTCTAACTGCGCGGCAAGAGACTCGACGCTATCACGAATCGCATCGGCAGCGTGCTGCACGTTTTGCGTGTTTTTATAACGACGTAAGCAGTTGATCCACGTTGCAACTGAGCTGTTTTTCGCACTTTCGCCTTGCTCCAGATAAGCCAAAGCCTCATCCACAACTAAAGGTTTATCCTTGGCAAAGGTTTGCAAATAATCGAAGGTAAACACCGGCTCCTCTTTACTGACAATGCGATAATATTTATACGCCATCAGAATCAAGCAGAATATAGCCAAGGTGATACAAGCCTGTTGCTCGGCATCTTTGAGTATTACCCACACATTCGCTGTGGCTCCGGCCCCATGAGCGGCAATAGCGGCCTCAGCGGCGGGACGAATAAGGCCCTGATACAAGAGGTGCACAACAACGACGGTAAGCACAAACACACTCACCGACACCCAAAGTGGTAAATTCATGCGCGTATTATCACTACTCATAGTGCATCCTTAAATATCAACGGGGAAAGTAGCCGGCGAGTCGAGGCTAATTTTTGCAGCCACCGCCACTCCCCCTACCGTGCATGCCAGTATGACACTGACTAAGCCGACAATAAGTTTACGTTTCATTTTTACCTCTCATAACGCGCTATGCGAAAGCCAATAGTGGCACTTGGCCCGTCGCTGATGATCTTTACGGCGCCGCGCAGCGATTGCATGCGCCCAGATAAATAATTGCCCCCTTTAGCAATGGGGTTCCCAGTGGAGCGCGGCCCGATGTAGTCGATATGCACCTGACTCAGATCTGGGGTAACATAAGAGCTGCTATCAAACACCCACTCACTGACATTGCCTGCCAAATCATACAGCCCCGCCTTATCAGCGCGAAAGCTACCGACTGGGGCTTTGTTAGCAAAGCCATCTTGATAGTTGGCAAAGTAGAAAGGCTGCTGACCCTTTAAACTGCTATCAGCAAAGTTACCTGCATCACGAGGAATACGCTCCTTATCGCCCCATACATATTTAGTGGCGCGAGCGCGCTTTGCTTTTTTCGCCAACCACTCCCACTCCGCCTCCGTTAATAACCGGTAACCTCGTGCTTGTGGGTTGATACCAAGCAATTGGTTATTGGCAATGCGATAGTAGGGTGCCAGCGCCTCTTGTTCACTCAACCAATTACAGTATTGCAGCGCGCGCAGCCAAGAGATATTGCTCACGGGTAAAGGGGATGGAGCGACATCTTTAGCGAAGGCACTGAATTGCGCCTCGCTGATCTCATGCGCCGACACCCACACTGTTCGTGAGAAATCGACTTTTACCGGGAACTCATTGCGTTTACGACCTATTTCATTTTGTGGCGAGCCCATGGTAAAGGCATCCATAGAGAAACGCTTCATGTCTATACCTAAGGTTGATACAAACAAAGGCCGCCCTTCCCTACGCCGAGCGTCAAACTCGGTTAATAGCTCAACATGCATAGTGGTTGGGTGCTCAGCGCTCGGTGTAAGCTTTTTGTGTACCGCGCGATAGCCTGGTTTTGCCACCTTCACATCGTGGGCCAACGCTGGCAACGTAGTGGTCAATGGGGTGGTAGCCACAGGCTGCTCATCAATATACACCTGAGCTTGGACATTACTGGTAATAGTCACCTTGCCTTGCTCAGGCTTAAGAGTAATAGGATACGCCTTATGGGCCTGCGGCGGTAAAATCACCTTGCTATTAAAGCTGTAAAACCCTGGTTTGACATAGCGCACGCTGTGCATGGTATTGGCATCAACCGAGAGCTCAGTCTCACTGACCAACTGACCATTAACAAATAAGCTGCCGCCGCTGGGCTGCAAGGTAAAAGCGAGGGTTGCTTGTTGCGCCTCGAGTTGATAGTTACGCTCCACACTTGGGAACTGCTCGGTTACCTCGAGCTCTTCGGTACTGTCTCTGTAGCCCTGCTTTTGCACGGTGAGTTGATAAATACCCCCACTAACGGAGAGGGAGAATGGCGTTTGCCCTTGAAGCTGGTCATTGACATAAACATTCGCCCCACTGGGGACGGAAGCAACGTTCAAGGCGCCCTTAATAGGCTTAAGTAAAGGCTCAAGGGTTAATGTTTGCGCACGCTCTAGTTCAATGCGCTTTTGCCAGCGCTGATAATAAGGGTTCTCTATGCTTAACTGGTATTGCCCTTGCTCAAGGGGCTCACTGATGGCCGCGCCTTTACCCAGTAACCGCCCATCCACGACCCACAAGGTATGCTCGGCGAAGGGCACGGACACTTTCGCTGCCAGCGTGCCCGGCTTTGGCTTCAGCTCCACCTCAACTACACTGGCTGTCGTCGCTGTGATTTGTTGTACATGGTCATAGTAAGTTGGTGAAGAAACTTGCACGCTCACATCACTTGCTAAGCGATATAGCACATTATCAGACAACCACCCCATGCCTGAGGTGACCTTAAACTGCGCCTGTTGCGCAGCAGGCTCAGGTAAGACCTTAATGGTGTGGCCTTTAACTACAAATAGATAGACAACAACCGTAAGTGCTAATAACAGCGCTAGCAAAGCACCAATAAGCATTGGCAACAAAGTGCTTTTTTGCCGTTGCTTGAGTTGTGCGTCTAAATCAGACATAGATCTTAAATCCTTTTAGTACAGGCTATGGTGAGCGATACGCTGTGGCTGTCACTGTTCACGATGAGTTTCTCTTTTACCGTGACATAGCCAGAGCGTCGCCCCTCGATGGTATAGCTGCCGGGCAACAACGGAAGCGTTTTTTCAGTAAACTCACCAAGGCGCTCAACACCAAAAATTCGTACCTGGGTCTCGCCATCAGATAACAAGGTGATCTGCACCGGCGTGGTCATCTCTTTTAGATGCGTACGTAAGGTATCAATACCACGAGCTAAATCCCAGGAGTAAGGTTTGAGTGGTTGAGCGCGGGTGAGCGCTTGTTCGGCTTGAGCACGCACGCTGCTATCACTTAAGCGCTGTGGCCGCGTTAAATACACATTAAGATTTTGCTTGGCGGCTAACACCTCGCGTCCTCGTGCGGCTAGCGCAGTAATAGTGCTATCTCCTGGCGCCTGCTGTAGATATTGCTCGGCTAACCGAATAACCTGTTGCCACTGTTGCTGCTCGCTGGCTTGTAGGAGCAAAGCGCGCGTTTGCTCGGTGCTCAATTGCCTTTGCTGTTTAGCTAACTGAGCCTTTAGCAGCGCCAGGGTATTCTTATCACCTTGCAATTGTGCAATACGCGATATCGCTTGCTGAGCCTGTTGCAGCTGCTGTTGTTGTAACGCCTGCTGAGCCAGCTCTACGGCTGCACTCAATTGGTTTTGTTGCAATGATTCTTGAGCCGCCGCTAATTTTTGTTTTAACTCATCTCGGTTGGGTTGCACTTGAACGAGCTGTTGCAATGCAGTGACTTGCTTAGGTACATCTCGCTCCGCTAACGCTCCTTGATACACGCGCCACCAATGCTGTTGCTGCGCAAAACCATCAATGCGCTGTTGCAATTCCTTGATGCGCGTATCTTGGTCATTAACCGCCGTTAACTTTTGCACATATAACTGCGCTTCCTGCGGGCGCTGCTGAGTCAATGCCTGCTCAGCTTGTTGATACCAGCTATCGGCTGCGTCAAGCCAGTGCTTCTGTAACTTTTCAGCCATGGCTATCGAATGCTTAAGGTGCGTTTCAACCTCGCGGAATTGGCTTTGGGCAAAGGCTTGCAAGGCCAGTTCATAGGCCTGCGTTGCTTGTTGGTGCTTAGCTGGGGCAAAGGATTGAATCTGACTTCGGGCTAATAGTGGTTGATATTGCTGCTCATAAGCAAGTATCGCCTGCTGAGCTTGCTCACGGTGTTGTTCATTTGCCTCAACAGTGCTGCCTGCTGCCTCTGTCGGCGTGCTGGCTTGCTGCTGTACCTCCAAGGTGGTGAAGTAATAAGCCCCAATGCCAGTAGCTACCAACAATACGCTAGCTAGGGCTATCGCCACATAGGTACCCACTTGCGATTGGCGAACCTGAGTCTGCTTTTTTAACTGCTCATCAAGAGAGCTTTGTTCTGGTTGCACAACAATGGCCTTAGGTTACTGCATTAGTTTGCACTACTTTCCAACTGGTACATTTTGCGCAAGTGCGCTTTCCATTGCTCATATTGCTCCGCCGCAGTGCCTGTCAGCTCCACTTCTTGCTCATTGAACTCCATCACCTGAGGGCTTAGGGTGAGGTCTAAGCCTTGACCCATTTCGTCAATAACCGCGGACGCTACTCGCAAATTTTCATTGGCCTGATATGCATCTTTCAATAGCCATGCGCTACCCAACGCTCCGGCGGTTTTTGCTACCGCTGTGGATGTGGAAGTGGAGTTATTACCCAAGGCGAGGGCGGCAATAAAGCCTAATGCACCAATAACCGCTTTAGTATTGCGCTCGGACCGCGCTTCGCGCGCCCGTACGGCTTCCGGTAAGGTCTCTCTTTGCCATTTACGATACGGGCCATTGGTTGTTTGCTGAAAAACAGCAAACTGATCCTGTAGACGGTCGACAAAAAGCATGTCTTGATTACGCAATACCTCAATGCGCTGTAGCATAGGGTCGTTTTCTGCTGGCAAGGCGTTCAACTCGTACTTGTAGAACTGCGTCCCTCTTTTACTTTCTAACTGTTGCGATAAATACCCATCGAAAGCATCGGGGGCATAGTAGTGGGCATAACGCACTAGAGTGGTGTTTTTAAGTTGTTGCTTTTGCTGCTCTGACATATCCGTTAACAGCTCATAGACATAATCGGCTACCTCATCAAACACTGGCTCATAAGGGTCTTTATCTTGGTTCATTGCATCGCGAAAGAAGCTTTCCGATACTTGGTGTTCAAAGTCTTCAGTACCAATGGGCTCACCGCTACTATCGACCACGGTGACTTCTAAACGAATGAATTCTGAGTCTGAATGTAAAACTGTACCTAGCACGTATAAATCGGCACTGGTGTTAGCATTGGGCACCACGGATACGGAACCGAATGCTTTGGTCTTGGCTAAAGCCTGCTTGGTTTCTACAGCAAAACGCTTTGCCTCAGCACGGCGTAATTGTGGCCATATATCTAACTCATCAAGCTCTTGATAATCAACGTGGCCGGTATCATCGTCGATAGGGAAGCCGGGATTAAAAACCGGAATAGCCACATCTAAATAAATATCGCTGTTATACGTATAGCGCTTCGCCTCGGGGGACGGGCTTTGTGATTGCGTAACGCCGGGTCCCACAGCTATAGGCCCAGTCCGTGTAGTAGTAGATTTACAACCATTAACCAATAAGAGTGATATCAACAATGCACTCATTAGATGTATTTGAACTAAATATTTCATGTCACTGCCCATCCTTACTGAGTACAACGATAGTCTTTATACTGCTGCAGTAAAGCACTGCGTGTTGTCTCATTAGTTTCCTTCTGAATCTCTTCGTATAGCATAGTGCAAATTATCGAGTCGTTGTCTTTTGGCGCGACCACTTGCTGCTCTCGACCAGGGCCTGCCTTACGCTCTTTATCATCTACCTCAGTGTTATTTTGTGCTTGCTGTTGTAGCATTTCGTTCTGCGCTTGAGCTTGGTTCAGTGCTTGCTGTGTAGCTTGGGCATTGTTATCGCCAGTGCCTTCGGCCGTCTGCTGTGCCGCCATGCTTTGTTGCACTTGATCCATGCAAGTACTGTATCGGTTAACTGAATCAAGTAACGCATTTTCCATTAGGCTAATACGCTCTTCCTTGGTTAATGTTGCCGGATCGACCTCTTCAATCTCTACCGCCGTACAATCATAAGCGCGATAAGGAGGTTGCTCAGCACTCACCGGTAAACTACTCAATAATATTAATACTACAAAGCAAATACGCATATGCCTCCTCGGCAGAGTTTAACTGCTTTATAAAGACAACAGATAGACTATATGTATCGTTTTTTAAGCCATAAAAGCAATCATTAGTTTGTAGGATTTTGTTAGCTGGAGATCTCAACAGTGGCATTGAGCGCAGCTTTTGCAAGATTGAAATCTAGCCTACAGGTTTGGTGATGGATGTTTAGATGTGTTGTAGGTCAGGGTTTATCCTGACTGGGGTATGCAAGGCTAAAAGCCTTGCCTACAGGTTTGGTTGTGTTGTGGGTCAGGGTTCACCCTGACTAGATGCTGCAAGGCTGAAGCCTGGCCTACGGGTGTGGTGACCGATGATGCTGTGTTGTGGATCAGGGTTTACCCTGACTGGGGTGATGCAAGACTGAAGCCTGGCCTACGGGCGGTTTGGGAGAGCGCTTTTCTGCACGCATAAAAAAACCCGCTGCACTGCTGCAACGGGTTTCTCTAATTAGGAGCCTGGTGATGACCTACTTTCACATGGGCGAACCCACACTATCATCGGCGCAGTTCCGTTTCAC
>NZ_SGPG01000029.1:0-61871 GCF_004208955.1 Pseudoalteromonas sp. CO325X | reverse complement strand
TATGTTTGTTCATGCTAGCCTCTGCTGTTTAGTTAATTTGCAAACTAATTATGGCTCTGGCTTTAAGCTAACCCACGAAAATGCGGAGGCTAGCACCGTGTGGGAGTCATTATGTCTATAGATTTTCCCCAATCGACATCTGCGATTTTAATCACCCTTCTAAGTTTTAAAATACCTTTAGAAGGAACAAAGCTTTCCTGTTGTGAAGTATGACTATTTCGATTAGTGTATGATTTAACTATTTTTTAAGTTTTATTAGTGTATCTATACATAGATCACCTCCTACCTTACAAGGTTGTGTACCTTGCAAGGTCTCACTAATAATTTGTTAAGTGCCCTTAGAGATTTTAACCATGAGTGAAATATCTGAATTATTAAAAGCATTAGCCAGTCTATTGTGGCCGATTTTCGCGTTTGTGGTTTTGTTCTTATTTAGAAGTCAGCTGGCAGATGCCATCGGTAGATTTAAGAAAGGCAAATTGCTTGGTCAAGAGGTAGAACTAAACGATTCTTTAGCAAATCTCCAGCGCTCAGCATCGCAGTTGTCCGAAGAGGTTTCTGCTATTCCATCAAGCGAAGTTGAAAGTTCAGACGGAAATGAGCTAGAAGATGATGAATCAAGTGTAAAAGCCATCATTCACGAGGCCGCGAGGTCACCTAAAGCAGCTCTGATCTTGCTTGCTGCTGAGATCGAAAAAGAGGCAAAACAAACACTTGCTAGCATAGGTAAGTTAAAAGGTCGGAAAAGTATAAATTTGAGACAAGCAATAGATGAATTAGATAGCCATTATGGTCTGCCGAGACATATCTCTAGCAGTCTACGACTGTTTTGGGAAACGAGAAATAAAATAATTCACGGTGGCGAAACTGACGAACGTAACATTTTAAGTGCAATAGATTCTGGTGTTAGCATTCTAAAATCACTCCAAGCCCTCCCTAGGGAAACAAATTGGGTACACCATCCTGGAGTGCCCATTTTTTCCGATTCTAAATGCACTGTTCCAATCAGCAACGGAAAAGGTGTAATTTTGAAAAGTGCCTCTTCCAGTGGCGCAAAAATATTCTACCGAATTTTCCCAACGACTCGAACTCACTTCGAAAAGGGAAGAAAAGTCGCTTGGGAGTGGAGCCATGAAAATAGTTGGTCTGATGCATGGTACAGAGATCCTGAGTCAAATGAGATTAAGCTTGCATGGAATAGCTCAATGGAGTTTGTTGGCCGTCATCTAGATGAGGTTTAGCACTTAACAAACAACTGCAGCGGACCAATTTACGCTGCGCTTCTATTGCCCGCTGAGTTGGGCGTTAATTTTAACAAAGGGAGTTGTATGAAAGTCCAAAGATTATTAATTTTATTATTAGTGTGTTTTCACTCTTTTCTATATGCAAGCGAGAGCCCTAAACATAGTCATAAGCAGATAGTTGAGGTTGTTGATGAGTTTATGTTGGCTATCAAGAATAAAGATGAGCAGTCTTTTACTAACCTTTTTTATAGCAATAACGTACCATGGCTTGGAGTAAACCCTGAAAAGAGAAAAGGAAACCTACCAAGTAACGACGGGATTATATATGCAACTCACCTTGGCTTTATTGGCTGGATTGCTTCATCCGAAGAGAATATTGAAGAGAAGTATTGGGATCTAACTATAAAATCAGATGGTGAAATTGCTTCGGTATACTTTAAGTACAGTTTTCATATCGGGGATTACAAAATGAACTGGGGTGATGAAACGTGGGATCTGATCAAAACCATAGATGGCTGGAAAATAGTCTCTGTTATTTATTCAGCTACATATAATCCAAATCCGCGCTCTGATAAGAACTAACAAGAGATTAAAAGTGATAAAACTGCCAAACTATTTTTACCCATTGACCAAGCGTTAGGTGCGCATGATATTAATTGGCAGCAGTGAAATGAACATATTAGCATAAAGCTAAACTCAGAGTTCTCCTCTGATGGCATGGCGCAGGCTGCTGTTAATGTGCGAGTGAATGGATTTATGGCGGAAGTATCAGCCTATTTAGACTTGTATGCGTTGCAATCATTTCAAAGCTCTTTAACCGTACTTACTCAAAAGCTTAAAGGGGTCGCAACACTTTTTCCTCTTGAAGATCCGTTTACTGTCAAATTAGCGGGAAATGGTAAAGGTCATATTGCAGTAACTGGGCACGTATTTGAAGAAGCCACATAGGGTTCTTGTTTGAAATATGAATTTGGCATTGACCAAACATATTTACCGGGCATACTTTCATCAATAAATGCGTCGTTAAAATAATCAACACTGGCGCACCTAATAAGCGCCTTAAAATGGACGAAAACGCTTGCTTTGCGCTGTTCCGTTGCTGAGTTTAGCCTGCTATTTTGTGGCGTTCACAGCAAGCGTTACCACCGTGCGCTTCTTACACTAAGCTGACCATCCAGCCAGCCTATTTCCATTGTATTAGTGCAACATTAAATTACCAATATAAAGTTTAATCCTTGTGCGACAACAGTGAATACAGCGCATCGATACGTTTATTAATGCGCCTGTGTTGATTGTGCATGTCAAAACCCTGAGCGAATATCAAAATCACCAGCACATAGAGTACTGGTTCGCTCAGCACCTCTGGATACATGGCTTGTAATAGCAGTACCACCAGCAAATTGCTAAGCAAACGCGCCACCCAGCTTTTCCATGTAGGGCGCAAATTATTAAACGTGGCTAAGTGTTGTTGTTGACGGCGTTGCTCCTCTAAACACCACTGCGCCATCACTTTGTCCTTTTGCATTTATTAGCTCCTTAAAAATTATGTATCAGCCTTTGTATATCGCGCTGTTAGCGATAGTGCTGCACCAGGCTAAGTTCACCCTGTTTAAATTCACATTCAGTATCGGCACCATTAACCATGACCCAGTTGGGCGCAACATGACCAATATCAGCATCGAGAACAACCGGACACGCCACTCCTTGGAGGGCATAATCAAGGGCATCATAGTAGCTAAAATCTCCCTGCCCTAGGCACAATGAACGCCCGAGAATAATGCCACTTAGATTCTCTAAGCCTCCAGTGGCGCGCACCGCCAATAAGCCCCGAGCAAATTGTGCCGGGCTCAGCTCGGCATTTTCCAAATACAAAATCACACCTTGATTGTTATGTGCTCGCCACTGCTTTAGGTCTAACAGCGAGCTGCATAGCAAAGGAAATAATGTATCGGCGCAGCCACCGATTAAACGTCCAGCAAACTGCGCTGAGTGCGCCCCTGATAACATGCGCGTGTGAGTTGGCGTATCTCCCTTAAAAACGGCTTTGGGATGCGTACGGTAGTTGGGGTGTGTCGCCTGATAACATTGGCTACTGCGTTGTTGCAATTGCTGGCCCAAGCTCAAGTTCAGCGCCGTAAATACTTGCTCAACCTGAGCACTGCGGTCATTGATGCCTAATTGCATTAAATTAGCGCAGTGCATGGTTGCCCACTGGCAGCGATAGCTTAATACGGCACTCATGGTGCTGATATCAGAAAACCCTGTTAACCACTTAGGTGCGGCATTGGCTAAGGCATCAAAATCCAAGTGGGGCAATAAATCTAAAGCGAAATCCCCACCCCAAGGCGGCATAATTGCAGCCACCGTCTCATCCAATAGCAGTGCCATCAGCTCATTGGCGCGCGCTTCAGGAGAGGCGCTCACTAACCCTTGTTTTCGTAGCGAGTCGCCCTCTCGTACTTGAAAGCCGCGTTGCTTAAGGCCCTCCAGTACATAATCCAAACGTGGCCAAAAAGGCGCATCGACACCTGAGGAGATCGCGGGAACGGCGATAGTATCACCGGGTTTTAACGGTGCAGGGTAACGCATGGGAGCTTCCTTGTTGAGTCATTTGCGCAGGCTATGATGCGCAGCACACGGTTTCACTGCGTAAGTGCATCACTGCCATAAAAAAGCCCGCGTCAAGGCGCGGGCTTTTTAGAATGAATACGCTCGTTTAGAGGTATTCAACTTCGATAATTTCGTATTCCACCGCACCATTGGGTGTTTCAATGTTCACGCTGTCGTCGAGCTGTTTGCCGACAAGACCGCGAGCAATGGGTGAATTAACCGAAATCAGGTTATTTTTAATATCCGCTTCGTCGTCACCAACAATGCGATAACGTACTTCTTCGTCGGTATCCACATTTAATATGGTGACCGTGGTGCCGAAAATCACTTTGCCGTTGTTCGGCATTTTAGTGACGTCGATAATTTGCGCATTCGACAGTTTCGCTTCAATTTCTTGAATACGACCTTCACAGAACCCTTGTTGCTCACGGGCAGCGTGATACTCGGCGTTCTCTTTCAAATCTCCGTGTTCACGCGCTTCGGCGATATCAGCGATGATCTTTGGACGCGTTACTGTCTTTAATTCGTTTAACTCTTCACGCAATAGCTCTGCACCGCGTGCGGTCATTGGAATTTTTTGCATAGTTTTCCCACTTACGGTAGGCCGCAGCAACACTGCGGCCAAGCGCTTAGTTTACTCGTTGGTGTAACTCTTGAACTGACGCTACGTGGCCACGATCGTCTGCTGAGTTAGCCGTACAGTTGGCAAACGCAGCATTCAAGGTGGTGGTGTAGTTTGTCTTGTGCATCAAGGCGCCACGACGTAACACTTTGGAATCCTCAATCGCTTGGCGACCTTCGGTGGTGTTTACGATGTAGCTGTACTCGCCGTTTTTAATGCGGTCAAGGATATGAGGACGGCCCTCAAATACCTTGTTTACACGGCGAACTGCGATGCCCGCATCTTCAAGCGCTTGCGCTGTCCCTGAGGTTGCGTCTAGTTCAAAGCCTAGTTCAGTCATGGTTTTAGCAAGCTCGATAGCTCGCGCTTTGTCACCATTACGTACTGATAGTAACGCGCGACCACCGCGTGGTAAAGCATTACCTGCTCCAAGCTGCGCTTTTGCAAAGGCTTCGGCGAAAGTATCACCAACGCCCATCACTTCACCGGTAGAACGCATCTCTGGGCCACGAATTGGGTCAACACCTTGGAATTTAGCAAAGGGTAACACCACCTCTTTAACACTGTAATAAGGTGGAATGGTTTCTTTGCTGATGCCTTGGCTCGCTAGGCTTTGACCAGCCATACAACGCGCCGCTACCTTAGCTAGTGGCACGCCCGTCGCCTTTGATACGAACGGAATTGTACGCGCGGCACGAGGGTTCACTTCAATCAGGTAAACTTCACCGTCTTTAACTGCGAACTGAGTATTCATAAGACCAATTACGCCCAGCTCAAGCGCCATGTTGCGCACTTGCTCACGCATAACATCTTGAATGTCTTGGCTCAGTGTATGGGCAGGTAGAGAACATGCTGAGTCACCAGAGTGTACCCCTGCTTGCTCGATGTGCTCCATAATACCGCCGATAATAACGGTTTCACCATCACACACCGCGTCTACGTCAACCTCAATGGCATCATCAAGGAAGTGGTCCAAAAGCACTGGGGCTTCATTAGACACCGATACCGCTTCATTCATGTAGCGGCGTAGGTCGTCTTCATCATAAACGATTTCCATCGCTCGGCCACCCAGTACATAAGAGGGACGAACCACCAGCGGGAAGCCAATTTCTTTTGATTTGGCAATCGCCTCTTCTTGCGACGTGACGGTGGCATTTTCAGGTTGCAGCAGGTTCAAACGCTCAACCATTTGCTGGAAACGCTCACGGTCTTCTGCACGGTCAATGGCATCCGGTGAGGTACCAATGATTGGCACACCGTTCGCTTCTAGAGCGCGCGCCAGTTTCAATGGCGTTTGTCCACCGTATTGCACGATAACGCCTTTTGGCTTTTCAACACGCGCAATTTCCAGAACATCTTCAAGGGTGATTGGCTCGAAGTATAGGCGATCTGAGGTGTCGTAGTCTGTTGACACTGTCTCAGGGTTACAGTTCACCATGATGGTCTCATAACCGTCTTCACGCATCGCCAGTGCTGCGTGCACACAGCAGTAGTCGAATTCGATACCTTGACCAATACGGTTTGGACCACCACCGATAACCATGATTTTGTCTTTGTCTGAAGGCGCCGCTTCACACTCTTCATCATAGCTTGAGTACATGTAGGCAGTGTCTGAGCTAAACTCAGCTGCACAGGTATCCACGCGCTTGTATACGGGCAGAATATTCAGCTGCTGACGCTTTTTACGGATTTCTTTTTCCGACACACCGGCAAGCTCAGCAATACGCGCATCGGCAAAACCTTTACGTTTTAAAGCACGTAAGAAGTCGCCAGTAAGGCCAGCTAGGCCGCCTTCTTTGACTTTTTCTTCGTCTTTGATGATGTCTTCAATTTGCACCAGATACCAGCGGTCAATCTTGGTTAAATTAAATACATCTTCCACGCTCATACCATGGCGCATCGCATCGGCGATGTACCAGATACGCTCAGCGCCCGGCTCACGTAGCTCGCGAGTGATTTTCTCAATCGCGCCTTTTTCACCAATAGGCAATACCGGGTTAAAGCCGGTCGCGCCTACTTCTAATCCACGTAGTGCCTTGTGCAGTGACTCTTGCTGATTACGACCAATAGCCATTACCTCACCCACCGACTTCATCTGTGTGGTTAGGCGGTCATTAGAGCCGGCAAACTTTTCAAAGTTAAAACGTGGAATTTTCGTAACAACGTAGTCAATAGACGGCTCGAATGACGCCGGAGTTTTGCCACCGGTGATATCATTTTGCAGCTCGTCCAGGGTATAACCCACAGCCAGTTTGGCAGCGATTTTTGCAATCGGGAAACCAGTCGCTTTTGAAGCCAATGCCGATGAGCGTGACACTCGAGGGTTCATTTCAATAATGACCACGCGGCCGTTATCTGGATTAACGCCAAATTGTACGTTAGAGCCACCGGTTTCTACGCCGATTTCACGCAGTACCGCCATCGAGGCGTTACGCATGATTTGGTATTCTTTGTCGGTCAGTGTTTGTGCCGGCGCTACAGTGATTGAGTCACCGGTGTGTACGCCCATAGGGTCGAAGTTTTCAATTGAGCAGACAATGATGCAGTTATCATTTTTGTCCCGCACGACTTCCATTTCGTACTCTTTCCAGCCCAGTAAGCTTTCGTCAATCAACAGCTCATTGGTCGGCGATAGGTCAAGACCTCGCGTACAGATTTCGTCGAACTCTTCCATGTTGTAAGCCACACCGCCGCCGGTGCCGCCCATGGTAAATGACGGGCGAATAATACATGGAAAGCCAATGCGCGAAAGCACATCGTGGGCTTCATCCATAGAGCGCGCAATTTCCGCACGCGGACACTCAAGGCCAATATTTTTCATCGCGGCGTCAAAACGCTCACGGTTTTCCGCTTTATCAATGGCATCCGCCGTGGCACCGATAAGCTCAACGTCATACTTAGCAAGCACGCCGTGCTTATCCAGCTCGAGTGCACAGTTCAATGCGGTTTGTCCGCCCATGGTTGGCAGCACCGCATCAGGCTTCTCTTTGGCGATGATTTTCTCTACTACTTCCCAGTGAATAGGCTCGATGTAGGTGGCATCGGCCATTTCTGGGTCGGTCATAATCGTAGCAGGGTTAGAGTTAACAAGGATTACTCGGTAACCCTCCTCTTTAAGCGCTTTACAGGCTTGAGCACCCGAGTAGTCAAATTCGCAAGCTTGACCGATAACGATCGGGCCTGCGCCTAAGATAAGAATGCTTTTTATGTCAGTACGTTTTGGCATTATTACTCCGGTCTTAAATTAGTTAGATTGCGCTTGCATCAGTTCGATAAAGTGATCGAACAACGGGGCTGCGTCATGGGGGCCTGGGCTAGCTTCTGGGTGGCCTTGGAAACTAAACGCAGGCTTATCGGTGCGGTGGATACCTTGTAAGGTACCATCAAACAACGATTTATGTGTCGCTCTAAGGTTCTCTGGCAAGCTTGCTTCATCCGCCGCGAAGCCATGGTTTTGCGCAGTGATCATCACTACCCCACGGTCAAGGTCTTTTACCGGGTGGTTACCACCATGGTGGCCAAATTTCATTTTTGCAGTGCTTGCACCTGAAGCCAGTGCTAATAATTGGTGGCCAAGGCAAATGCCGAAAATAGGGATGTTTTTATCTAGGAAGGTTTTAATGGCGTCAATGGCGTAAGTACAAGGTTCTGGGTCGCCTGGGCCGTTAGAGAGGAAAATGCCATCGGGATTAAGCTTTAACACCTCTTCTGCCGAGGTTTGTGCCGGCACCACCGTGAGCTTACAGCCTCTATCCACCAACATCCTGAGAATGTTGCGCTTAACGCCAAAGTCGTAGGCAACCACATGAAACTTTTCATCCTCAGCGCTTAGGGTTTTAAAGCCCTCGCCCAGTGTCCAGCTGGTTTCGCGCCACTCGAATGGCTCGCTGGTACAGACTTCTTTGGCTAAATCCATGCCTTTCAACCCAGGGAAGGCTTGCGCCGCTTCCAGGGCTTTATTCTCATCAACCTCATCGCCCGCGATGATACACCCGTTTTGCGCCCCTTTATCACGAAGGATACGAGTCAACTTACGGGTATCGATATCGGCGATGCCTAAAATGTTACGTTCTTTTAGGTAATCGTCGAGCGATTGTTGGTTGCGGAAATTACTCGCTAGCAGTGGCAAATCGCGGATAACTAGGCCTTTAGCCCAGATACGTGCCGCTTCTTCGTCTTCGCTGTTAGTACCCGTGTTCCCGATATGCGGGTAAGTCAGGGTAACGATTTGTTCGGCATATGACGGATCAGTCAAGATTTCTTGGTAACCAGTCATCGACGTGTTGAATACTACTTCACCCACTGACATGCCGTCAGCGCCGATCGCAGTACCGCGAAACACTGTGCCGTCTTCTAGGACTAACAGAGCGGATTTAGTCAAGTTAACCTCCTAACAGTAAAAAACGGGAGTAAAAATGACCGATTTACTACCCGTTTGCAGCGCTTGGTTATACGCATTATGAAATTTTGGCAAATTGACGATATTCTACACGAGAGTCGGAGAAAGATCTAATTAAAAGTTTGTAAATATAAAAAACAGCACCTATTCAATGAAAAACTCCCGAAACTCGTAAAAACACCCTTAAAGTTCTATAGTTCGAGCACATCTTGCATAGTATAAAAGCCAGGTTGCTTATTTTGCACCCACTTCGCAGCCCTCACAGCTCCTTGCGCGAACGTCATTCTTGAGCTTGCTTTGTGTGTTAATTCAAGCCTTTCACCCATTAATGCAAAGTAAGCCGTATGTTCACCAACTATATCGCCACCTCGTAGCACCGAATAGCCAATTTCCTTTTGAGATTTGGCCTGCTCACTTTGTGAGCGGTCATACACAGCGACGTCATCATGTTGCCATTGTTTGGCTTCGGCAATGGCTTCACCAAGGGCTAATGCGGTCCCTGATGGTGCATCAATCTTATGGCGGTGGTGAGCTTCGAAAACCTCTATGTCGGCGTCATCACCTATTTTCTGCGCTGCCGTTTGCACCAAATTAAGTAATAAATTAATACCGACGCTAAAGTTACGGGCAAAAACAATGGGGATATGCTCGCTGGCATCATACAGACGCTGCATTTGTTGCTCATCAAGCCCAGTGGTACCAATCACCATCGGCGTGCCTTTAGCAACGGCGATATCAAGGTGGGCCAGCATGCCAGCAGGAAGGGTGAAATCAATCAGCACGTCACACTGACTTTGCTCATCGAAGGCGCTAAAAGCTAAGCCCTCAGCGTGTTCGTTTAGGTCTTTAACTACATTGTTGACGTTGACACCGAGCAGTTGCGAGTGCGCGCGTACATAAGCGCCTGCGAGCTGCGTGTCACCATCATTATTGGTTGCAGCTAATAACACTTGCCCCATTCGGCCATTGGCACCGAGTACCCCTACACGAGCAGACATATATTTTCCTTCAATCAATGAAATACTGATAGCCTCTATGCTAACGCAGATGCACAGGGTGCGCGAGTGAGAAAGATTCAAAACAATGCCCTGCAGTCATGTCGTGTGCGATTGCAATTTAGGCCCAAGGTAAGCCCGCTAATTATGGCTAAGCGCTCGATAATGTTAATTTTTTGTGTTACTACTGAGTAAAATAACAACAACCACAATGAACGCCGTAGACTTTAGCCGTCCATACGTATAAACTGCCCAAAATTACGCGCCGATTTGGTCTTTGGCTTGCGGGCGCACGCAGGGTTTGATGGACAAATCATGCGAAAGAAATACAGCTAAAAGAAGAACTTTTGGCTGTTGGCGATCATTTTTTGAGGTATTCATGCAGCCTACTTACAACGCAACAACGGCAAAACTGTCGTTGCTTCCACTGCTTATTTTTGTCGCGCTATTTTTGGGCACTGGATTGTATTTGCAATCGCAAGGTGTCGATTATGCGTTTTACCAACTCCCTGCCCCAGTCGCGATTCTACCAGCCATCGTTATCGCCTTTTTGATAACAAAACAAAGCATTAATGCCTCGGTGGAAACCTTTATTCGTGGTGCTGGGCATAGCAACATCATCACCATGTGTTTGATTTATCTATTGGCCGGCGCATTTTCCGCTGTTGCTGGAGCCACCGGCGGCGTTGATGCTGTGGTCAATGCCGGCCTGTCTTTTATTCCTGCAAGTATGCTATTACCTGGGCTGTTCCTAATAGCCGCGATAGTATCGACGGCCATGGGCACGTCTATGGGCACCATTGGCGCCATCGGCCCAATCGCCCTTGCCGTCTCGGCGAAAACAGGCATCGACCCTGCACTTATGGCGGGTACTATCGTCTCCGGGGCCATGTTTGGCGATAACTTATCGATCATATCTGATACCACCATTGCGGCTACACGCACCCAAGGCTGCGAGATGAAAGACAAATTCCGTGAGAATTTAAAAATCGCCCTGCCTGCCGCCATTTTAACAATTACATTATTGGTCATGCTCACACCACCGCCACAACAGGTAGAAGTTGCGGAATTTGATTGGCTCTTAGTGTTGCCGTATTTCTTTATTCTTGTGCTTGCAGTGATGGGATTGAATGTCTTTGTAGTGCTCTTTAGCGGCATTATCTTCGCAGCAATAATGGGCTTTACAGGCGACTACCAAGGCGGTGCCTTTGTAAAAGACGTTTATCAGGGTTTCAGTGACATGCAAGAGATTTTCTTGTTATCCATGTTCATCGGTGGCCTGTCGGAGTTTATTCGCCGAGGTGGGGGGCTGGATTACCTTGCCAATAAAATTCAAGCGTTGACCAAAATCATTGCCCGTTTCAATCGCAAGGTGGCTGACCAAATTGGTATTGCGCTGCTAGTGATGACATCGAATTTGTGTATTGCCAATAACACGGTCTCCATTATTGTCGCAGGCCCGGTGGCTAAGAAGCTCGCAGACGATGGCGACATTGCAGCAAAGCGCTCGGCCAGCTTACTGGATATTTTCGCCTGTGTACTACAAGGCTCATTGCCTTACGGCGCCCAAGCTCTGCTACTAGGTGCAACGTTTAGCATTAGTCCATGGCAGGTATCAACCTCGGCTTATTACTGCTTCATCTTGGCTGTTACGGCAATTATTACCATCATACTGCGGCGCCATCGCGGTTAAATCAACGCCATGCAGATGGTGGTTGTTCGCCATCATCTGCTATAATTGCGTTGACTTTCCTTTTAGAAACATCTTGTTATGAAAATCAATACACGTAACCTTGTCGCCTGTGCATTGACAGGCTGTAGCTTGCTGAGCATGCCAGCGTTCGCGGCCAATTGGAGTCAGACTCAACTGCACGTGAATTATGGCGACTTTAAAAATCCTTTCTCGGGCCAAAAAGCAGATACCAGCGTCGTGTCTTTGCAACACGCGTCGGCTTACGATTACGGCGATAACTTCTTTTTTATCGATGTTATTCATGATGACCTTGATGATGGCTACCAAGACAGTGATTTCTACGGTGAGTGGTACTCGAATTTCAGCCTATCAAAAATCTCTGGCGAAAATATCAGTGCCGGCCCTCTCAAGGATGTCGGTTTTGTAATGGGCTTTAATGCCGCAGGCGATGCCAAGGTGCTGAAATACCTACCCGGGGTGAAACTCGACTGGCAGGTGGATGGCTTTGACTTTTTCTCTACCTTAGTCACGGCTTATATTGATGATAGCGATGGCGTTAGTGCCGGCGGCGCGCCAACCGAAAGCGACAGTTGGATGCTGGATATTGCCTGGGGCGCACCTTTTAGCCTCGGCGAGCAAAAGTTCTACTTTACCGGCCACGTTGAGTACATCGATGGCCGCACTAATGAGTTTGGCGAAAAAGTACAAAACTGGGTACTAGCACAACCGATCCTGCAGTGGGATTTGGGCCACGCGCTTAACGCCAAAGAACGCACCTTGATGCTAGGTATCGAATGGCAATATTGGCACAATAAACTGGGCACCAATACCTCTGAGTCGGTTCCGCAAATTCACTTGGCTTGGACCTTTTGATCAGGTAACTTACAGCTCTTAGATAATCGAGGAATAATAATAATGCCCAAGGCAAGTGAGATAAAAAAACACGCGGCTATTGAGTATCAAGGTCGGGTGATGATTGTACGCGACATTGAGCGCTCTGTGCCTCAAGGCCGTGCCGGTGGGAGCCTATACCGCATGCGTATGTATGATGTGGTTGATGGCACCAAGGTGGATGAAACGTTCAAAGCCGAAGACATGCTTAATTTTGCCGATTTACAGCGTCGTGCTGCGATGTTTTCGTATGTTGACGGTGATGAGCATGTGTTTATGGATGAAGAGGACTACACCCCCTATCATCTCAACAAAGACAGCATTGCTGAACAGCTACTGTTTATTGACGAGTCGACCAAAGGTTTACAGGTGGTGTTAGTTGAAGGACGCCCTGTGTCCATCGACCTACCAACTAGCGTTGAATTAGTGATTGAAGACACCTCACCATCCATTAAAGGGGCGTCGGCCAGTGCACGCACCAAACCGGCAACCTTGAGTACAGGGCTGGTAGTACAAGTGCCTGAACACATTTCCAGCGGCGATAAGATTAAAATTAACACCGCTGAGAGCAAGTTTATCAGCCGCGCTTAGCGCTGTTTTTTTTCAGAGGTAAGCGCACGCTTACCTCTTTGTTCCAAATTCCCCTGGCCCATTGGCTATTCATTACGTGTGTACACCTGCAGCAGTGGATGATCGTAGCGTGCAAAGTCAACGGTAATAGACAAACGTTGGTGCCCCGTAAATAAATACTTAAAGGCCTCTGGCGAGCGCCGCGTACCATCGGCAAACAGCCCCATGACCTGCTGATGATTCAAACTGCGTTGGCCGCTTTCAGTGTTTTCAATGGTCAGCATCGCCACACGACGCCCAGAGCGACTGCTCATAGGCACCACATTTAATACTTTGAAAGCACTGATATCCGGCTCAATATTGTTATCATTAGCAAAGGCAAGCGCTAAGTTTGTTGGCAAACTAGGGTCTAGATGCAAAGCGCTATCACTGCCCTTGGCATCGCTAAAACCGCTATAACTCGCCACGGCTATCAATAGTGTCACTAAGTAATTATTGGCCACAGATTTCTCCAGGTGATGGCAGTGCATGGTCAGTGCCTTGCACAAACCATTGTTTATCTCGCTTGACTAACAGCATCGCAGGAGGCCCGGGCTGGCGCTGAACCTCTGTTAAGCGGTAAAAACCCAGTGCTTTAGGGCAATATGCATAGAGCACCTGCATGTAGCCAGGCTCGTTATCATTGTGCTGTTGCGCCAACACATAAGGGCCAATCTGCTCATAGTGCTTTGATTTATCGATCACACTCTGCATACCCACAAGCAGTAAAATGCCATGTAAGGCACTCATTAGCATGACCGCTTGCGCGGCGATAGTAGCCAAAGGCCTGTAGCTGCGCTTTTCTATCGCCCACCACAAATATGCGCTCAAACCACCAGCCAGTACTAACTTAACCGAGCTAAACACCACACCGATACGATACATCAGCATGGGACTGTGCCACTGTATGGCAAATACCGGCGCGCTAATCAAACTATCAGTAATAAGCACAAGCGCCAGTAACAGTGGGATAAATACTGGCGGCCTTTGTTTAAGTTTTTTATAGGCGCTGAGCATTTAAGTGCTTACCGAGCGACTAACGGCATTGCGGGCGCTTGCCTTGCTTTTGAGCACTGCTATACAAGCTTTGTGCATTGGTCATTTGCTTTTGCAACTGCGTAATGCGACTTGATGGCGCCGGGTGGGTTGATAAAAACTCTGGCTGACGAGCGCCACCTTGCTTGGCCATATTCTGCCACAATGCCACTGACTGTTGGGGCTCAAAGCCTGCTTTGGCCATCAACTCAAGACCGATTTCATCGGCTTCGCTTTCATGAGTACGACTAAAAGGCAACACCACCCCAAATTGGGCTCCTAGACCCAAGGCCTGCATAATCTCATTGCGATAGCTCACCTCGCTCATATCCAGAGCCACGGCGCCTAACTGCATACCCGTTTGCAGTAGTTGGCTTTGCGAAACGCGTTCATTTGAATGCTCAGCAATCACGTGTCCCACCTCATGACCCAACACCGTCGCGAGTTGATCTTGATTCTGCGCGACATCTAATAGCCCGGTGTGCACACCAATGTAGCCACCTGGTAATGCGAAGGCATTCGCCGAGGGTTCATCAAACACCACCACTTCCCACTCTTGTTGCGCGTATTGCTGCGGTAGAACGGTGATCACCGCATCAGCCACACACTGCACATAGGCATTGGTGGCCGGATCTTTGTTGATCTTCTGTTCTTTTTTCATTTGTTCAAAGCTAGCACCGCCGAGTTGGCTCATCTCACTGTCTGAATATAAAGCCACTTGGGTGCGCCCTGTTGGCGATGTTTTGCATCCACCAAGCGCGGCGACAAGCGCCAGCGCGATTAAAGCATGTTTCATGATTTGTTCCCTATTTACCGAATGAGGTTAGCATAGCAAAGTGTGATGGGGCTCGCCTAGCTCTACGCAAAAGTATAAAACTGTATAATTAACATTATCTTAATAACATTTGGCTGTTACCTACTGGCAGCGGGTGATATAGTGAACAAACCAAGGTGTTTTATCCGTCTGCGCTGAACCCCAATACGTTAAAAGTATCAAGCCAGCCTTGGTTTCTCCACACTATCAAATTGAAGACTGAATTCTATGTCCACAGACGATATAAGAACGCCTAGTCGGCGTTTATTACTGCCGCTGTTAGCCAGTATTGTTGCTATTACCCCGCTTGCGGTGGATATGTATCTGCCGGCGATGGTGCAAATTGCCGCTGATTTAGGCGCGACCATGCCACAAGTACAAATTTCACTGAGTGTGTACTTAGGTGGTTATGCGTTAGGTATGCTGTTTTTTGGCCCCATAGCCGATCAAATGGGCCGTCGTCGCCTTGCCCGCATTGGCCTTGGGCTATTCGCGCTGTGCTCATTGGCATTGGCATTTTGCCAAGACATCCATCTTTTTTGGGCATTACGTGCTGCGCAAGCCTTTACCGGCGCCGCTGCTACCGTTGTGGTGCCTGGCATTATTCGTCATATATATCAGCAAAATACCGCTAAAGGCATGAGCTATGTGTCGATGATTATGATGATTGCGCCGCTCATTGCCCCGAGTATTGGCTCGCTGATCCTCGGCCTTGCGCAGTGGCAAGTGATTTTCTTAACGTTAGCGGGCTATGCCGTATTTATTCTTGTGTGGGTGCAAATGCACCTGATCGACATTCCCATTTATCGCAGCGAAAAGCGTGGCTTGAGGCTGTTTTTTGAAAGCTACTCGGTAGTACTGAGCGAACCTAAAGCCCGGGCAGATATACTTTCCTCAATGTTGGCGTCATTCGCTTTCTTTTGCTTTTTGACCTCGGTGCCGTTTATCTATTTAGATTACTTTGAAGTGTCAGAGCAATTATTTGGGGTGTTATTTGCCTTTAACGTAATAGCGCTGATGATAGGCAACTTCGTCAATACCCGTGTGGTGCCAAAAGTGGGTTCTCGGCGCATGTTGTTTATCGGCTTAGCTCTGGCTTTTATGGCCGGCGGCACCTTACTCACAGTGAGCCTAATGCAGCAGTCACTGTACTTTATTGTCTTTAGTATTGCGCCATTAATGATGAGTTTGGGTATCATTGCCAGCAATGCTGATGCCCTTATTTTAATGGAATTCGAACGCAACTCCGGCACGGCAACCGCCGTGATTGGTACCTTGCGTTTTGGTAGCGGCGCGCTGGTAGGGCCTATTCTCGCCCTGATCCATCCTGAAAATGCGGTGCCATTTTCAAGTATGATGTTCAGTGCCCTAGTACTGATTCTGCTTACCCAGTTTTGGCACCACAAAAAAAATGCCCGCTAAGCGGGCATTTAAAACATTATCTAAAGGCTATTACGGTGCCTTTGACACCATCACCATAGCCGGGCGCAACAAGCGACCGTTGAGTGTGTAGCCCTTTTGCATCACTGCAAGCACAGTATTAGGTGCTACGTCTTCACTGGGTTGCATACTCATTGCCTGATGTAAATCAGGGTTGAATGTTTCGCCTTGAGGCTCAACCACTTCAACGTTAAATTTGCCAAGCGCTTCAACAAAGCTTTTTGCTGTCATTTCAACGCCTTCGAGCATAGGCTTAATAGCCTCGTTGTCTTTATCAGCGAACTCAATGGCACGTTCAAGGTTATCGAGCACAGGAAGCAGATCACCGGCAAACTTTTCCAGTGCAAACTTGTGCGCCTTGTCGACATCTTGAGCTGCACGGCGACGAATGTTTTCCACTTCGGCAGCAGCGCGAACAACGCTATCTTTTTGATCTTCTATCGTTTGCTTCGCCGCTTCTAATTCTGCGTGAAGCGCAGCGATTTCAGCTTCTGCGCTGTTATCATCGCCTTGAGCTTGTTGCTCACTCGCCTGCTCTTGTTCCACCGCTTCTTGCGGGTTGTCCTGTTCGTTTTCTTTCGCCTGTGTTTGCTCGGACATTTATCTGTTCTCCAAAAACTGCTTAACTGCGTTTCATTATGGGGATGGTTTAAGTGGTTTCAAGGTCCACTTCTTCGATTTGCGCAAATTCTTGAATAATTGCTTCGATCTCTGCTGATTTTGGGGCAATCACACAAAACCGGCTTTGGTATTCGTGATTCGCAAAGTAAGCCAAACTCAATATTAAGAAGTCATCAAATCCCGGCATCGGCACACTGTTACCTAGTAGCACCGACACGCCATTGCGAAAGGCCAGCTTGTCTTCAACCGCATGTAAAAAGCGCACTCCAATAGCATATTCTTGGTCGTGCTGGCTGTGAGCGTAGAGGTTATTCTCGCCCACCACGATGCTGTTATCAGTGCCCAATTTATTACCCAGCTCTCGCGTCCACTGAGCCAGTGAACCATGACAATAATGCGGTGCAGTGCGACTCATTGCTTTCATGCGGTGGATCCCCTCGAGCAGGTTTTGCTGGGCAAACACCGAATTCAGCCAAGTTGCAAACTGATAGCGAATGTCGTCATTGGCTTCGACGGGCTTAGTAATAAGAATGTTATGGCTTTGCCCGTGCCGGTCAAGCAGCAGCACTAGCCAATGTTTGCGGTCAAAATCAAGTACTTCAACTCGAAATACAACTTGCGTCGTTACCTGTGGTAGGCCGACACAGACGCACACTTTAAAGCGTCGCGCGAGGTGATGCGCAAACTCAATCAGTTTGTCCTGCGGGGGCTGCCAATACAAGCCGAGTTGGTCAAGGTCGAAATAGCTGTCAAACCAAAACGCAAACCCCTGCTCAGTAGGAATACGCCCCGCAGAGGTATGAGGTGAGTACAGTAAACCGAGCTTTTCAAGTCGAGACATGGCATTGCGCACGGTGGCACTGCACACCGCCATGCCTTTTTGCTTAGCAATGCGGGTCGAGGCGACAGGATTACCTTCGCCGTCGCAATACAAGCTCATTACAGCAGAGAAAATCTGCTCGTCACGTGGTGATAATTTCATATAGTTATAATTTAGGCTCTTTGCCTCAGTTTCAACACCCTGACTTTTGCGTTACTCTATAAGGAGTTAGTTCGGTCTTGGCACATTTATGAGCGCATCTTTTAAAACCATAGGCTTAATTGGTAAAGCCAATCATGAAGGCGCGGCGCTGACATTACAACGCCTCTATACCTTTTTGCAAGCACTAGGCTACAAGGTTTTGGTCGAGCGCCACTATGGCGGCCAACTTGAAGACGCGAAAGAAGCCACTTTGGTGGACTTAGTGGAGTTGGGTGAACGGGCCGATTTGGCGATTGTTGTCGGCGGTGATGGTAACATGCTTGGTGCTGCTCGGGTGCTTGCCCGCTTTGATGTTGGGGTGATCGGCGTCAACCGAGGTAACTTAGGCTTTCTAACCGATTTAAACCCCGATAGCTTTGAAGCCTCTTTAGAGCAGGTTCTCAGCGGTCAGTATATAGAAGAAAAACGCTTTTTATTGGAAGTCGAAGTGTTTCGCCATGCTGAGCTAAAAAGTGCCAACTCAGCCATGAATGAGGCCGTACTGCACGCCGATAAAGTGGCTCATATGATTGAATTTGAGTGTTTTATCAACGATGATTTTGTCTTTTCGCAAAAATCAGATGGCCTGATAGTGTCCACGCCCACGGGTTCTACCGCCTATTCACTTTCTGGTGGCGGGCCCATACTCACGCCAGGTCTAAATGCCATGTCGCTAGTACCTATGTTCCCACACACCCTCTCCAGCCGCCCGCTCGTCGTTGATGGCGACAGTGTGGTGCGTTTGCAACTCAGTCCTAGTAATACCGATAGCCTGCAAGTGAGTTGTGATAGTCATGTGGTACTGGCCCTGCTCCCTGGTGATGAGGTCGTTATTAAAAAGGCTGAAAAGCCTTTGCGGCTAGTCCATCCAACTGACTATTCGTACTATAACGTGTTGAGGCAAAAGCTAAACTGGGGCTCACGCTTGTATTAGCCAGCGTTAACTTAACGTTCAGTTTTTATTGCAATTAGGCCCTATTTACATAAGAATAGGGCATTCGTTGTTTTCGGTTCCCACTCGTATCCTCATGGTTTTCGTCGTCATCTTGACACTTATTTTACTTATTACCTTGCTTGGTGTGTACATGGTCATTGAGCGCAACCGTGAGAAAGCGCGAGAGGCTCAACGACGTATGTTTAACGCTCGGGTCAAGCAAGTTCAACAACGCTTTCAAAGCCATCTGCATGAGTATGAAGAAGCTCGCATTCTACGTCCCAAACATGTGCCGCAACTCAATGCTATCTGCAGCAACTTCTTCGTTGTTCAAGGGCACAATGAGGATAACCTCACGTATTTAGAATACATCAGTGAACGTGTGCTGCAGACGTTGGACAGCGAATTAGCTAAGTCTTATGTGCGTAACGACATAGATACCCTAGCAGAGCGGATTCAATACTTTATTAGTGAATTACCCACACGCGGTATCGAGTTTAATGCTGCGTTTTACCATGACATCCTCCCTACCCTGCTGACGCAGCTTACCTCCGCCGATCTCAGTGACCACGAGCAGCTTAAAGACGAGCCTGATGAGACTGAGGACGACGTCGATGAGCAGCAAGAGCACTCATCAGCTCGGCACGAAACTGTTTAAAATTTAATTTGCAAAAACCACAAACACTGTATAGATTAACAGTTATACATAACTGGATGGATGAACAGTATGCTGTGTGGATTAAAAATTACTAATTTTGCCATTGTAAGCGAATTGGAAACCCAATGGCGCAGTGGCATGACCGCCATAACCGGTGAAACAGGGGCCGGTAAATCCATTGCTATTGATGCGCTGTCGCTGTGTTTAGGTGAACGTGCTGACGCTGGCGCAGTGCGCCCAGGGGCAAAGCAAGCCGATATTAGCGCGCGGTTTGATATTAGCCAGCTGCCTAAAGCACAACAGTATTTGCAAGAGCATATGTTAGAGGGCGATGATGACGAGTGTTTGCTGCGTCGCGTGGTTGCTAAAAATGGCCGTAGTAAAAGTTACGTTAATGGCATTGCCGTCACCGCTGGACAGCTAAAGGAGTTGGGCCAATATTTACTTTCCATCCACGGCCAACATGCTCATCAACTGTTGTTAAAAAGCGATCAGCAGCTGCATTTGCTAGACGAATACGCAGGCCACGGTGCACTACTTGAACAAGTGGCCAGCGCACATCATACCTATACCAATCTCCATCGCGAACGCCAGCAGCTAGAAGCTAAGCACGCCCAACAACAAGCACAGAAGCAACTGCTTGAATATCAAGTTGCTGAGCTTGATGAGTTCTCCCTCAATGAGGGTGAATACGCTGACATTGAAGCTGAGCATCACAAACTCAGTCATTCACAGCAGTTACTAGAAGGCTCACAACAACAGCTTTATGCCTTGTATGAGGGCGAAGAACAAACCATTAACGGTGCATTGCAACAAAGCGCCGCTGCTATCGCCGAACTGGCCAACATTGATAACGCGCTCGAGGGCGTAGCGACTATGCTCAATGATGCGTGTGTGCAAGTGGAAGAGGCTAGCCGCGAGTTACGCGCTTATTGCGATGGCGCCGAGCTGGATCCACAGCGCTTACAGTATCTAGATGAGCGTCTTGGCACCGCAGTAACTCTGGCAAGAAAGCACATGGTTGAACCCGACGCCTTAGTAGAGCACCATCAGCATATTAAGGCTGAGTTAGAAGCTATTTGCGTTGATGACCAACGTTTAGCCCAATTAGACGAAGAAATAGCCTCGGCACTGGCTGCTTATCAGCAGCACAGTTTAGCGCTTTCAGACAGCCGCAAACACGCGGCTGAGCAACTGGGCGAGTTAATTGGCGCCAGTATGCATGAATTATCGATGGAAAATGGCCGCTTTGCCATTGAGCTTGATTACGACAACGAACGACCCCCCAGTAAGCTAGGCCAAGACCGCATAGAGTTTATGGTCAGTACCAACCCAGGCCAGCCCTTACAGGCGCTTAGCAAAGTAGCATCCGGAGGCGAGTTATCGCGCATCAGTTTAGCGATTCAAGTAATTATCGCTCAACGGGTTACCACGCCTACTCTTATTTTTGATGAAGTGGATGTGGGTATTTCTGGCCCGACAGCCGCTGCGGTAGGTAAGTTATTACGTCGTTTGGGTGAATCAACACAAGTAATCTGTGTGACCCATTTACCGCAAGTGGCTTCCAGTGCTATGAACCAGTTTTTTGTCGCCAAAGAAGTGGCCAATGATGAGACCTATACACAGATGCAGCCATTGAATAAGCAAGGACGAGTCGATGAAATTGCACGGTTATTAGCAGGAGACAACATTAGTAAAGCAACTCTGGCTAACGCCAAAGAGTTGATTGCCGCACACGGGTGAGGGATTACACTCGATTAACTCTATATGAGCGCTCAGAGCGCTAACAACTCGACATTAGCCAGTGTACGGTCTTATGGATTGAGGCTGTGCACTAAAGTGCTGTTACTATTTCCTTGAGCACAGGTATCACCGATAACACCAGTAACAATGCCATTGCCAGGTTAAACCAGCGACGTCTGTTTGCGGTGTTGAGTAGATTTTTAAGCATTGAACCGAACATTAGCCACACGCCAACGCAGGGAAATGACACCAATAAGAAAGTCAGGACGATAACAATATTGTCGCCACTAAATTCCCCTCCAACACTCGTAAAAGCGGCAATAGCGCCGCTAGCAACAACCCAAGCTTTACCATTAACCCATTGAAATAACGCACCATTGATAAATGATAAAGGTCGATGCTGCTCCTTCCCCTCAATGGCAGCGGATGAAAAAGCAATAACAAACGCAAGATAGAGTAAATAAAGAACACCTAAACACTTTATGACAAAGTGCAGGCTTGGGTATCTGCTAAATACATAAGAAAATCCTAGGCCGACAAGCAACAACATAACAGCAAAGCCCACGCAAATGCCTGTCAGTAACGGCAGACTGCGCTTAACGCCAAAGTTAACGCCAGAAGTCATCACTAAAATATTGTTGGGTCCTGGGGTGATGGAAGCAGAAATGGCAAACAGAGTCACCGCTAACACATATTCCATAGCTCATTACCTCCCTGTCATAATTTGCACTTACGGATGAAAAACCGGTTGAGCGGTTTTTAGCTTATCCTTTTTCAGTCACTGTTAGCTATAAAAAAACGGGCCAACAAGGGCCCGCTTTGATTTTCCCAGAAAAGAACTTTATACCTCGAGGTAGTCCATGATGCCCTCGGCGGCGTTTCGACCTTCAAAGATCGCGGTGACGACCAGATCGGATCCTCGTACCGCGTCACCGCCAGCGAAAATCTTTGGATTAGTCGTTTGGTGAGTATATTCGCCTTGCTCAGGCGCAGTGATCCCACCCCAACTATTGATTTCGACACCAAACGGCGATAACCACTCCATCTTGTGGGGCTTAAAGCCAAAAGCTATGAGCACGGCGTCAGCGGCCACGACATGTTCAGAGCCCGCGACTTCTTCGGCGCGGCGACGACCATTTTCATCCGCCTCTGCGAGTTGGGTTTTTATCATTTTCACACCGGTGACGATGCCTTGTTCATTCACCTCAATACCTTTGGGTTGCACGTTGAACATGAATTCCACGCCTTCTTCTTTGGCGTTTTTCACCTCGCGCTTTGAGCCTGGCATATTTTCTTCATCGCGACGATAGGCACAGATCACATGGCTTGCCTGTTGACGCACCGAAGTACGCACACAATCCATCGCGGTGTCTCCACCGCCGAGCACGACAACGCGCTTGCCTTGCATATCAACAAAAGGCGTTTGGCTTTCGTCATAGCCCATCACGCGATTAGTATTACCAATTAAAAAGGGTAATGCGTCATAGACGCCTTCGGCATCCTCATTGGCTAAATTGCCGCGCATGCTTTGGTATGTGCCAACACCTAAAAAGACTGCATCGTATTGATCAATAATACTTTGCAATTCAATATCTTTGCCTATTTCGGTATTCAGTTGAAACTCCACTCCCATCTCGGTGAAGATTTCACGACGACGCTGCATTACTTCTTTTTCGAGCTTGAAAGAAGGAATACCAAAGGTTAGCAACCCCCCGATTTCCGGATGACGGTCAAATACCACCGGCTTAACGCCATTGCGTACCAACACATCAGCACACCCCAAGCCAGCGGGGCCAGCACCAATAACGGCGACTTTTTTATCGGTCCACACTACGTGCTTCATATCAGGCTTCCAGCCCATAGCAAACGCGGTATCGGTGATGTATTTTTCTATATTCCCTATAGTCACCGCGCCGAAGTCTTCATTGAGCGTACAAGCGCCTTCACAAAGACGGTCTTGCGGGCATACCCGCCCACACACCTCTGGCAGGCTATTGGTGCGGTGAGACAGCTCAGCTGCCTCGAGTATACGCCCAGTGCGGATCAGCTTTAGCCACTGCGGGATGTAATTATGGACCGGGCACTGCCACTCACAATAGGGGTTGCCGCAATCCAAGCAGCGATCGGCCTGAGAGTCGACTTGGTTTTGCGAAAATGGTTCGTAAATCTCGACAAACTGTTGCTTGCGTGTGGAAATCGGCTTTTTCCTTGGATCCACGCGCTGCACGTCAATAAATTGATAAACATTCTGACTCATACTTCCTCCTATTGCGCCTGTACGCGCAACTCCGCGCTACTGCGGGCGCGGTGGCCCAATAAACTCTGCACATCACTGGATCTTGGTTTCACCAACTTAAACAGCGGTAGATACAGATCAAAGCTAGCAAGAATAGCCTCGGCTCGCTGCGAACCGGTGAGTTCTAAGTGTTCAGCTATCAATCCACGGAGGTGCTCATGATGTGTTACTAAGTTATCCAGTTCGACAATTTCCACCAGCTCTGGGTTGATGCGTTTATCAAAGTCTTGGGCTTCGTCGAGTACATAGGCAAAACCACCTGTCATCCCTGCACCAAAGTTCACCCCAACCTTACCAAGCACACATACGACGCCGCCGGTCATGTATTCGCAGCCATTATCTCCTAAGCCTTCAACCACAGCGGTGACGCCGGAGTTACGCACACCAAAGCGCTCGCCAGCACAACCAGCAGCATATAAATGACCCCCAGTTGCACCATATAGGCAGGTATTGCCAATAATTGCCGCTTGGTGTGATTGGAAACATGAGCCCATTGGTGGGCGAACGACTAAGCGCCCACCGGCCATGCCTTTACCGACATAATCATTGGCATCGCCAATAAGGGTCATCTCGAGGCCACCGGCATTAAACACACCAAAGGATTGCCCGGCAGTGCCATGTAGCTCAAGGCGAATTGGATCAGCGGCCATACCCTGGTTACCGTGCTTCGAGGCAATATAGCCGGAAAGCATGCCACCAATGGAACGATCGGTGTTATTAATGCGGCTCACCAAATTTAAACCCGATAAGTTATCAATGGCCTCCTTGGCTTTATCGAGCAGCTCCTCATTCAAGCGCCCCGTATAATGCGAAGTATTGTGCACCGAGCGGTATAGGGTCTCACCGCTGATATTATTGGGCTTCTCCAATAAATGACTGAGGTCGACTTTTTGCTGTTTCGGCGTTTTGCCCTCAATGGCTTCGAGTAATTCGGTGCGACCAATTAAATCCACTAGCCGCGTGACGCCGAGCGATGCCATGATTTCTCGCGCTTCTTGGGCAATAAACTTAAAGTAGTTCATCGCCATCTCAGGCAAGCCATGATAATGCTTGGCCCGTAATGTCTCGTCTTGCGTCGCTACACCGGTTGCGCAGTTATTGAGGTGACAAATACGCAGGTATTTACATCCCAGAGCCACCATAGGTCCGGTGCCAAAACCAAAGCTTTCAGCGCCGAGTATGGCCGCCTTAATGATATCTAGGCCGGTTTTTAAACCGCCGTCTGTTTGCAAGCGAATACGGTGACGCAAGCCATTTTCAACTAGGGCTTGCTGCGTTTCCGCTAATCCCAACTCCCACGGGCTACCCGCATACTTTACTGATGTCAGTGGGCTGGCCCCGGTGCCACCGTCGTACCCGGCTATGGTGATAAGGTCGGCGTAAGCTTTGGCCACACCGGTAGCAATGGTGCCGACCCCTGGCTCTGATACCAACTTAACCGAGATCATCGCACTTGGATTCACCTGCTTGAGGTCGAATATCAGCTGCGCCAAATCCTCAATAGAGTAAATATCGTGGTGTGGTGGAGGTGAAATTAAGGTCACACCTGGTACCGAATACCGAAGTTTTGCGATATAAGGTGTGACCTTCTCACCGGGCAGCTGGCCTCCCTCGCCGGGCTTAGCGCCTTGGGCGACTTTGATTTGGATAACATCAGCACTGCGCAGATAGTGCGGAGTGACGCCAAAGCGTCCTGATGCCACTTGTTTAATACGTGAATTTTTCTCGGTACCAAAGCGCAGCTTGTCCTCGCCACCCTCGCCCGAGTTAGAACACCCGCCTAAGCGGTTCATCGCAATTGCCAGAGCTTCATGCGCTTCTGGCGATAACGCGCCGATACTCATGGCGGCGGAATCAAAACGCTGATAAAGCGCCTCTGCCGGCTCAACATCATCGACACTAATGGCCTTTGTATCGCTGCGCAGCGAGAGCATATCGCGCAAATTAGTGATGGGACGATTGTTTACCAGGGCCGCATAACGTTGATAGTCCGCATAGTCTCCTGAGCGCACTGCGGTTTGCAGTGTTTGGATCACATCGGGGTTATAAGCGTGATATTCGCCGCCATGAACGTATTTTAACAGCCCACCATGGGAGAGCAGTTTACGTGCACTAAATGCCAGTTTGCGCAACTTGCCTTGGTCGTGCTCAAAATCCTCAAAACAGGCACCAGCGATACGACTCGCCACGCCTTTAAAGCATAGCTCGACCACTATATCGGATAGCCCCACCGCTTCGAACAACATAGAGCACCGGTATGACGAAATGGTACTGATCCCCATTTTCGACATAATCTTAAACAACCCTTTGTTGATAGCGTTACGATAAGACAGCGTCACTTCGCGGTAGCTCTTGTCGATCACCTTGTTATCGCTCATCGCCACCAGCGACTCATAGGCGAGGTAAGGGTAAATAGCGGTTGCACCAAAACCAAGTAACACCGCGAAATGATGAGGATCGCGTGCGCTTGCAGTTTCGATAATTATGTTAGTGTCACAACGCAAGTTGTTATTCACTAAACGTTGCTGAACCGCACCAACGGCCATTGCCGCCGGAATAGGCAGGCTGTCTTGGGTAATATGGCGGTCGGTTAAAATCACCATCACCGCGCCTTCTTCAGCCTTACGCTGCGCCTCATCACAAACGCGTTCCAACGCCTGCTCTAAGGTCTCATCACTGGTGTAGTTTAGGTCCACTTGGCTGTGGCTATAGTGCTCATCATTGGCACTGCGCAGCTGCACCATATCCGAGTACATCAGCACTGGCGAATCAAATTGCAAGCGCTTAGCGTGTCCTGTGGTCTCATTGAAAACATTTTGCTCACGACCAATGCAGGTCGTTAGTGACATGACATGGTTTTCCCGCAGTGGATCGATAGGCGGATTCGTGACCTGAGCAAACTTTTGTCGAAAATAATCATATAAGGAGCGATGGCCTTCAGAAAGTACCGCAAATGGCGTGTCATCGCCCATTGAACCGGTGGCTTCTTGGCCATTTTCACCCATTACCCGAATGACCTGGTCCAACTCCTCATTGGTGTACGCAAACATTTTCTGATAAATCAGTAGCGTATCAGCGTCAAACGAACGGTTACCGGCTTCTTTGTCGGTCAGCTTCTCAAAAGGCGTGAGGCGCTTAACGTTTTGCTCCAGCCATTGTTTGTAAGGATGCCTTGCTTTAAGGTCTTGATCGATCTCCCCTGAGTGCCATACCTTGCCATGCAGGGTATCAACCACCATCAGTTCACCGGGACCAACACGGCCCTTCTCCACCACCTCATCGGCGGCATAATCCCAAATCCCGACCTCTGAAGCCAAGGTGATAAACCCGTCTTGGGTCACCACATAGCGAGCAGGTCGCAAGCCGTTACGGTCGAGGTTACATGCCGCAAAGCGACCATCGGACATCACAATGCCCGCAGGTCCATCCCAAGGCTCCATATGCATAGAGTTGAAATCATAAAAAGCGCGCAGATCATCATCCATCGCTCGGTTCTTTTGCCATGCCGGTGGCACTAACATGCGCATCGCGCGGAACAGGTCCATCCCCCCGGCTAAAAACAACTCCAGCATGTTGTCCAAGCTTGAGGAGTCTGAGCCACTCTCGTTGACAAAAGGGGCGGCACTTTGCAAATCAGGCAGCAGTGGCGAGGAAAACTTATAAGCACGGGCCCGAGCCCATTGTCGATTGCCCGTTATGGTGTTGATTTCACCGTTATGAGCCAAATAGCGGAACGGCTGTGCTAGAGGCCATCGCGGCTGGGTATTGGTGGAAAAACGTTGGTGAAAAACACAAATTGCCGAGGTCATGCGGATATCTGCCAAATCGAGATAAAAATTTGGCAAATCCTCTGGCATCATCAAGCCTTTATATACGGTGACTAGCCCAGACAGGCTAGCAATGTAAAAATCCTTATCCTGTTCTAGCTGTTTTTCGATACGTCGGCGGGCAATGTACAGCCGACGTTCCAAATCTTTTGGTCGCCATCCTTCCGGGGCGCTGACAAAAACCTGCATAAACTGTGGCAATTGCTTTAAGGCAATATCGCCTAAGTAACTGGTATCGGTCGGCACTTCACGCCACCCTTGTAGGGTCAGTGTTTCTTGTTCTAGTTCTTTAGTGATAACGCGTTTTGCCGCTTCGGCTTGAACCGGATCTTGGCTTAGGAAAACCATTCCCACAGCATAGTTCTTGCCCAGTAACCAGTTGTTTTCTTTGGCTACAGCTCGAAAAAAGCTGTCTGGCTTTTGCATCAGCAAGCCACAACCATCACCGGTTTTACCGTCTGCAGAAATACCACCCCGGTGTTCCATACGGGCAAGACCCGTGATCGCGGTGCGAATCAACTTATGGCTGGCTTGCCCATTGACTTGGGCTATCAAGCCAAAGCCACAATTATCTTTTTCTAATGCTGAGTCATATAACATTTGCGGACTCCTCTCCCCCTTGCTACTGCGTGCTAACCGCGTTGCAAGCAACCCTCACAGGCGGCCTAGCAGACCGTCAACGCTAACGCTTTGCAAACAGAGTGTCAATGAAATCATGAATACATATTCACATTCTTGAATATTTTTCACGCTTTGTAAACATATGCAAAGCAAGGGGGTATAGAGGTATTTTTACTATTTATACTCGTTATTTTTTATATGACACCAGTGTCATATTTACAAATCGTGTAAATAGCGAGCCTAAAAACGGACGTTTACGTTAACGTAAAGATGGGGTGCATGTGAATAATTATTCGTATTGCGAATAAAAATTCACCTCAATGTGCGCCCTGAGCTGCACAGTGCTCGTCAATACGCTCAGTAAGCTGTTGGCGCAATTGCTGAGCATTGGCAACAGGAATGGTTTGATTGATATCTTGCATCAACACTTGCCACTGTGGCCGCGTTTTCGATAGCGCAAAATACAATGGCTGATTGGTTATGCTTGGTTGCAATACTCGATAGGCAGCGCGGTCAATACCGTTTGCACTGGCAACGGTATGTAATACCAAGGGATCGCCAATAATGAGGTTAACGCGCCCGTTAACCACTAAGTTAAGGTTTTGCGCATCATCTATAGCTTGCTGAACAATGACTTGACCACTGTCGATCACTTGATCTACCTGGGGGGCATTTTGATAGCCACGAACGATACCAAGAGAGTAATTGGGCAATTCCGATATTTGCGGGGCCTGGATGATAGCACTGTCTGCTGCAGCCACATAATGCACCGGTGCATGCGCAAGTGCTGAGGACAATGCGAGGTGATTAAGCCGCGTGCTGCCAGGGATGACGTCTGAGGGCGCGGATGATTCTATTTCATACTCAGGGGCTAAAATGTCCGCATGACCCAATTCAGTCATGCGCACCGCTCGAGCCCAAGGCAAAAACCTGAACTCAGGATTATACCCAGCCTGCAATAGCAACGCCGCCATATAATGCAATAGCCAGCCCCCCTGACATTGATTACGCCCCAAGTAAGGAGGCCAATCAAGCGTCGCGACGACCACATTACGCTCGAACCCCGCATCGACAATAAAGGTACTGCCGCGCCAAAAGCCTGTGTAACTCATGGTTGCATCATTTACTTGATAGTCAATCGTAATAGATTGACCTTGCGCGTAGGAGTAGCTAGCGGGGAGTATGGCCACTGCCAAAATTAAAACGGTCATACGAATATAAAGCATGAACATACAAGGCACGCCCAATAAACTGCTATTAATAACAAAGTTTAACCGAAGATGTGCAGATGGAAAGTTTTTACCGAGGGATTCGAAAAATTGCTTTTTTAGTGAGAAATGCGTTGCTGATCGATGGTATCAGTCAAAGCCTCTGGACAGGGCTCTTAATAAAAAAGCCAGGAGAACCTGGCTTTTTTACTCTTATTCGCTATCAGCGTCTTTGTACTTTGCCGCTGTTTGCTCAATGAGAGGCTGCAACTCGCCGCGTTGGAACATCTCAATAATAATGTCGCAACCACCGACTAACTCACCTTCCACCCATAACTGCGGAAAAGTTGGCCAGTTCGCATATTTTGGTAACTCAGCACGAATATCCGGGTTTTGTAGGATATCAACGTAAGCAAACTGCTCGCCGCAAGAAATCATCGCTTGCGCTGCTTGAGAAGAAAAGCCACAGCTTGGTAGTTTTGGAGAGCCTTTCATATAAAGCAGAATGGGATTTTCAGCAATTTGCTGTTTAATCTTTTCAACGGTTTCCATGTACAACCTCAATTTCTGTTAAATGTGACGGTAAGTGTTGAAATCCATCACTTTGACCACAATGTCTATCGTTAGCAGTAATTTTAAAGCAAACAGCGCGCTGTTGATACCGTAGCATAACGGTGATGAAGGCAACCACGATATTTTTTGCTCTGATGTAGCAAAATCGTCGTATAAGACGTCTACTGTAAACGCAGGTTCAGGCACTTGTCGCCGTTTTGGCGTTGCTGTTTGCTAAAACTTGAGTAAAATACTCAGGAATTATAGTACCACTATAATGGCATTCAGTACACTTTGCGCAGTCCGCGCGCAGCTGCTTGCCCTTTTTTCAAATAATGATAGATGGAGAAAAACATGGCATTTGAACTACCGTCACTACCATACGAAATCAATGCATTAGAGCCACATATCTCTCAAGAGACGCTTGAGTATCACCACGGTAAACACCACAACACCTACGTGCAAAAGCTAAATGGCCTTATTGCTGGTACTGATTTCGAAGGTAAATCTCTCGAAGAAATCGTGTGCTCATCTGAAGGCGGTGTTTTCAATAATGCTGCTCAGATCTGGAACCACACGTTCTACTGGCACAGCCTTTCTCCAAACGGTGGTGGTGCACCAACCGGCGCTGTAGCCGATGCGATTAACGCTAAATGGGGCTCTTTTGAAGCGTTCCAAGAAGCATTCAATGACAAAGCAGTAAACAACTTCGGTTCGAGCTGGACTTGGCTAGTTAAAACTGCAGACGGTTCATTGGATATCGTTAACACCTCAAATGCAGCTACGCCTCTAACTGAGCAAGGCGTAACTCCAATTCTGACCGTTGACCTTTGGGAACATGCTTACTACATTGACTACCGCAATGTACGTCCAGATTACCTTAAAGGCTTCTGGTCGCTAGTAAACTGGGACTTCGCAAACCAGAACTTCAGCGCTTAATTTTTCCGCTGATATAAATAGGTGAAATTTTTTCACCTGCTTGTTCTAAGTTGATAAAAGCCGTGTGCGCACCATGCTCATGCGGCTTTTTTGTGGCTGTTCATAGCGCTAAATATGAATAACTAAATTCCTAATATATTTCGCAAAATTTCACTTTACTGTCTACGCTTTAAGTACCGAGTCGCATCTTTCCACCCTTTCATCTCAGCTTCGGGTAACTTGGAGGTCGGTATGACAATTTTCGAGCATTATCAATCACGATTTGAAGCATCCCAGGAAGAAGAGTACAGCATTAGCGAGTTTCTAGAGCTGTGCAAAAAAGACAAGACAGCCTATGTCACGGCACCAGAGCGCCTGCTAACAGCCATAGGCGAGCCAGAAATGGTCGATACATCGCAAGATGCGGTGTTAAGTCGGCTTTTCTCTAACCGAGTTGTACCAAGATACCCCGCTTTCAATGAGTTTTATGGTATGGAAGATGCCATTGAGCAGATTGTTTCCTACCTAAAACACGCCGCACAAGGCCTAGAGGAGTGTAAACAAGTATTATACTTGCTTGGCCCTGTAGGCGGTGGTAAATCATCGATTGCTGAAAAGCTTAAGTACTTGATGCAACAAGTGCCTATTTACTGTCTCAAAGGCTCACCGGTGAATGATCACCCCCTGAGCCTTTTTAATGCCATTGAAGACGGCGAACTGCTAGAAAAAGAATACGGCATTAAAAAGCGTTATTTGCGTACCATCATGTCACCTTGGGCAGCAAAAAGATTAAAAGAATACAATGGTGACATCAGTCAATTTAAGGTGGTAAAGCGCTACCCCTCTATTTTAAATCAAGTGGCCATTGCCAAAACTGAGCCTGGTGATGAAAACAACCAAGATATCTCCGCCCTAGTGGGTAAAGTTGATATTCGTAAACTTGAACATTACGCGCAAAACGATCCAGATGCGTACGCGTACTCAGGCGCTTTATGTCTTGCCAACCAAGGCTTGATGGAATTCGTCGAAATGTTCAAAGCGCCCATTAAAGTACTGCATCCGCTGCTAACTGCCACCCAAGAAGGCAACTACAACGGTACTGAAGGGATTTCCGCCCTGCCCTTTAATGGCATTATTTTGGCCCACTCAAATGAATCAGAGTGGCAAACGTTTAAAAATAATAAGAATAATGAAGCCTTTTTAGACAGGGTTTACATCGTGAAAGTGCCGTATTGCTTACGTGTCACTGAAGAGGTAAAAATTTACGATAAGTTACTACACAACAGCGAGCTAAGCGACGCTCCGTGTGCTCCAGGCACTTTAGAAACCTTAGCGAAGTTCTCGGTGTTATCGCGGCTAAAAGAGCCTGAAAACTCCAGCATTTACTCAAAAATGCGGGTCTACGATGGTGAAAGCCTGAAAGATACCGACCCCAAAGCCAAATCCTACCAAGAGTACCGCGACTATGCCGGCGTCGACGAGGGCATGACAGGGCTATCAACCCGTTTTGCATTTAAAATCTTGTCGCGCGTGTTTAACTTTGATCACAGTGAAGTGGCTGCCAATCCGGTCCATCTTTTCTATGTATTGGAACAGCAGATAGAGCGGGAGCAATACAGCGCTGAAGTGCAAGAACGTTACTTGTCGCACTTAAAAGGCTACCTGATCCCTCAATATGTCGAATTTATCGGTAAAGAGCTACAAACAGCTTATTTAGAGTCGTACTCCGAGTACGGGCAAAATATCTTCGATCGCTACGTCACCTATGCCGACTTTTGGATCCAAGATCAAGAATACCGCGACCCTGACACCGGACAGCTATTCGACCGCGCCGCACTCAATGCTGAGCTGGAGAAAATCGAAAAACCTGCGGGTATTTCTAACCCCAAAGACTTCCGCAACGAGATCGTTAATTTTGTTTTACGAGCGCGCGCTCACAACAATGGTAAGAACCCGCTATGGACTAGCTACGAGAAACTGCGCACCGTGATTGAGAAAAAAATGTTCTCCAACACCGAGGACTTACTGCCGGTTATCTCATTTAATACCAAGACGTCAGCAGAGGATCAGAAAAAACACGAAGACTTCGTTAACCGAATGGTTGAAAAAGGCTACACCCAGAAACAAGTGCGCTTACTGTCTGAGTGGTATTTGCGCGTTCGCAAATCGCAGTAACCAGCACGTAGTGAGTTGAGGGAGGTTTTATGGCGCACTTTATCGACAGGCGCCTGAACGGCAAGAATAAAAGCACGTTAAATAGACAGCGCTTTATTCGCCGCTATAAAAAGCAAATTAAAGAAGCCGTTTCAGACGCGATAAATAAACGCAGTGTTACTGATGTCTCTAGCGGGGAAAGCATTTCTATCCCCGCCAAAGACATCAAGGAGCCTTTTTTTCATCAAGGTCGCGGGGGGCATCGTGAGCAGGTGCACCCGGGCAACGACCAATTTAATAAAGGCGATAAAATAAAACGCCCGCCGCAGGGTCAAGGCGGCGGCGCTGGTGAGGGCGAAGCCAGCGATCAAGGCGAAGGGCGAGATGAGTTTGTATTCTCAATTTCAAAGGATGAGTATCTAGACTTATTATTTGAAGATTTAGAACTACCGAACTTACAAGAAACCAGTGTCGATAAGCTGGTACAAATGAAAACGCACCGCGCTGGTTTTTGCAGCGATGGCATGCCAAGCAATATTGATATTGTTCGTTCTTTACAAGGTTCACTTGCCCGAAGAGTGGCGATGACCGCAGCAAAGCGACGCGAACTCGCTGAACTAAAAGCGCAATTGATTGAACTTGAGCATGCCCCCGTACCAGAGCAAACCAAAATTAACGCGCTCCTTGAGCAGATAGAAGTACTTGAGCGAAAAATATCTGCGGTGCCTTTTATTGATAATTACGACTTACGCTTTCGCAACTACGAAAAGCGTCCGCACCCCACTTCTAAGGCCGTTATGTTTTGCCTTATGGATGTCTCTGGTTCGATGGATCAAGCCACCAAAGACATGGCGAAACGCTTTTATATTCTTCTCTACCTATTTCTTACCCGCAGCTATGAAAACATTGAGGTGGTGTATATCCGCCATCATACTCAAGCCAAGGAGGTCGACGAACAAGAGTTTTTTTACTCCCAAGAGACTGGCGGCACCATTGTCTCCAGCGCATTAAAACTGATGCATCAAATAGTGAGTGAGCGATACGCATCCAGTGAATGGAATATCTACGCAGCGCAGGCGTCCGATGGCGACAACTGGGCAGATGATTCACCGCAATGCGCCGATTTGTTGAGCAACAAAATCTTACCCATGGTGCGATACTATGCCTATGTCGAAATCACCAATCGTGCACACCAAAGCTTGTGGCGAGAATATGAGCAACTCGCGGCTCAATTCGGCAACTTTGCCATAGAGCACATTCGTGCTGTTGATGATATTTATCCTATTTTCCGAGAGCTATTTAAGAAAAACGCCAACAAAACGGCGCGTAGCGCCTAGTAATGAGGGGCGATTATGACTCGAAAGCCATTAAGTGATGGTCCAGATTGGACCTTTGATTTGCTTGAGCAATACCGCGACGAAATAAAACGCGTTGCACAAAACTATAAGCTTGATACTTACCCGAACCAAATTGAAGTGATCACCGCTGAGCAAATGATGGATGCGTACTCCAGTGTCGGTATGCCTATTGGCTACAACCATTGGTCGTACGGTAAGAAATTTATCCAAACTGAGCAAAACTACAAGCGCGGACAAATGGGACTGGCCTATGAGATTGTGATTAACTCCAACCCTTGTATCGCATACCTGATGGAAGAAAACACCATGCCGATGCAGGCCCTAGTCATGGCTCACGCCTGCTATGGCCACAACTCATTTTTTAAGGGTAACTATCTGTTTAAAACCTGGACGGATGCCGGTTCCATTATTGACTACTTACTCTTTGCCAAAAACTACATTGGCGAATGCGAGCAAAAATACGGTATTGATGAAGTGGAGAATATTCTCGACTCCTGCCATGCGCTAATGAATTACGGTGTGGATCGCTATAAAAGGCCACAGCAAATCTCTTTGTTCGAAGAAAAGAGACGACAGAAAGAGCGAGCAGACTACTTACAGTCTCAGGTTAATGAGTTATGGCGCACAATTCCAGAGGCTGAGTCGCACAGCAAACAAAAGCGCGAGCGTTTTCCTCGTGAGCCGCAAGAAAATATTCTTTATTTCATCGAAAAAAATGCGCCCTTACTGGAACCTTGGCAACGAGAAATTGTGCGTATTGTACGCAAAATCTCGCAGTACTTTTATCCACAAAAACAGACCCAAGTAATGAATGAAGGGTGGGCTACTTTTTGGCATTACACCATACTTAATCACTTGTATGATGAGGGAAAAGTCACCGACGGCTTTATGCTCGAAGTACTACAAAGCCACACTAATGTGGTGTATCAACCTCCCTACAACAGCAACTACTATTCGGGGATTAATCCTTATGCTTTAGGGTTTAACATGATGACGGATATTCGCCGAATCTGCGAAAACCCAACGGATGAGGATAAACAATGGTTTCCGGAGTATGCTGGCAGTGACTGGCTGGAGACCCTGCATTTTGCCATGCAAAACTTCAAAGATGAGAGCTTCATCAGTCAATTCCTTTCTCCTCGTATGATGCGGGAGTTCAAACTGTTTTCCATCGTTGATGATGCTCAACAACCTCACTTGGAAGTCGGGGCTATTCACGATGAAGCGGGTTACCAAGCCATTAGGGAAACCCTGTCAGCGCAGTACAACCTCAGTAACCATGAGCCCAATATTCAGATTTATGATGTTGATATTAGAGGAGATCGTTCTTTAACTTTACGTTACGTACCACATCAATCGATTCCTTTAGCGGACTCAAGCGATGAGGTGATGAAGCACCTATATCGGTTGTGGGGGTTTGCAGTGAAGTTAGAGCAAGAGCAGCAAGATGGCAGCACCCAACTGCTCAGTCAGTGCCCTGCTGCGCAAAACAGCGACGCTTAATTAAGCGCCGTTGTTAGCGATAGAAATGCGGTTTCGCCCTTCTTGTTTTGACTTGTACAGCGCTTTGTCTGCTGCGGCGACCCACTGCTCATGTTGCTCAAAAGCGCTGTCGTACTGAGCGATCCCTACACTAATAGTCATTTTAATGACTTCCTCGTCAACAACCACTTGCGAACTTTCAACCTGTGCCCGCAAGCGCTCGGCAAATACTTTGGCGCCTTCTGCATCTGTATCATATAAAGTAATTGCAAACTCTTCACCGCCATAACGCCCAGCCATATCACTTTCGCGTAAGGTGTTGCTTATAATGTTGGCTATGTGTCTTAACGCCTCATCTCCTGCCGCATGGCCATGGCTGTCATTAATATTTTTGAAGTGATCGATATCTAGCATTAACAAGCTATCATGCCCTTGTGAGCGACTCACACGCTTAAACTCTTTTTGCAGACTTTCTTCCCAAAAGCTGCGATTAGGTAATTGCGTTAACCCGTCAGTGCGACTGATTTGCTCGAGCATGCGATTGGCTTCTTCCAATTCGATTTTATTCACTGCCTCGTCAGTTACATCATAAATAATGATGCATACGTGGGTCACATCTCCGGTGGTACTGGTTAACGGGATGAAGGTCGCATTTTGGTACATATGATTCGCTTTACCAGTGATCGGACGGTAGTTCTTAAAGCGAAAAATATAGGGTTTTTGCTCCCAAATAGTGAATGAGCGGTTTTTTAGTACAAACACTGACTCGGTTTTAGTTCGAAACCACTTCTCATCAATGCTGGGGAACAAGTCGAATAAGTCTTTGTCTTTCACCGCACTAGGCAGCAGCCCAGAGTGATTCTCCATAAAGCCATTCCATATGCACACCCGGTATTTGCGATCCAATACCACAAGGCCCACATCCACAGTATTGAACATGTCCATGAGCCAGTGTATTTCGTGCATATTAAAATCAGCTGCAGGCATAAATTAATCTTCCAATAGGTATTCGACTTTGTATTTGAGAGTTTTTAGGGAATCTTCTGTGAACAACAACATGAGGTCGCAATTTATATCATGGTCCTCGATTCCATAGCTGATTTCTATCGCCAATGTACGTTGCCAACGCGAGCGGTTGGCCGAGACCAATTCTTCAACTTCACGATGCTGACCGAGCACCACTGGGTGCCCTTGGGAAAAACCCACATCAAGCTGCTTGGCTAAGCCGGTAAGTACCGAGCCCACTAAAATATTGCTGACATCCATTAATAGTTCGAGCTCGACCGCATCGGTGATCTCTCCCTCGTAATTCATCAGTGACGCAATTTCTTTAAAGCTGGAGTCATTAAGCAATAATAATGCCTCGCCCGAGATCCCCCCACCAATAAAGCCCTGACAGATGCCTGAAGTTGCCGCATTTTGGTCGATTGAGCGAAGTGCCATTGCCAGCTCATTCACTTCAAGTACGTTTACATTAGGAATGGGCAGCTTTACGAATACATTAAGTAGCCGCGCGAGCAAGTCACCCGCTTGCCCCATCGCCACATTGGTGATCTCTTGATAAATGTCACGAATATCCGGGTCAAGCTGTTCCCCGAGCTGCAAGGCTAAACGTTGGCGTGCCGCCTTATCTTTTATGCCGTGCTGATCAATAATTTGCTCTAATTTGCTGGCATCGCACGGTTTGGCAATGAAATCAATCGCACCAAGCGCAAGAACACGCTCGTGCGCTGTCGGTTGGATATCACCAGAGACCACCACAACGAGCACCTGAATATTACGCTCTTTGATGGCCTGCAAGACTTGATAACCATCCATGCCTGGCATGTTGAGGTCGAGAAACAAGATTTCCGGTGAAAACGACTGCAATTTGTCTAGGCAGTCTTCGCCGTTGACGGCGTATTCCAGTTTTATCTCCCAATCTTCGGGTAGGGATCGGGCTAACTGCCTGCGAGCAACTGTGGAGTCATCACAAATTAACACTGGTGTTTTCATGACAGGCAGTACCTCACTCGCATGATCGTTGAATGGTGGTTAGTCGTATCGGAATGCGTTGTTATTGTTGTTGATCGCAAACTAGCCTGTATTAATGTTAATAAAAGATAACAATAAACACAATTTAAATATCCACCGCCGCTATATCCTTTTGTACTGGCGTATAGATATAATAGTTCATAGGATTTTGCAGAAACTAGAAAAGAGAGCGTTATGTTTAAGAAATTAGCACTGTGCACCCTGTTGACCTGCAGCACTGTGGCGCTAGCTCAGCAAAGCGAGACTATCAATACCATTGATGCTGGTAAAGTCACAGCCCAAGGAAAGCCTGTCACCCTGTTAGGAAAAGGAGTCAAAGTGGGTGATGCCGCACCGGATTTTCGTACCGTGAATGCCCAATTTGAACCACGCAGCTTAAATGACTACCAAGGCAAAGCGGTTCTATTGAGTGTAGTTCCGAGCTTAGACACTGGCGTGTGCAGTATTCAAACAAAGCACTTTAATGAGAAAGTGGCCAGCGAATTCCCTCAAGTCGCTATGTTAACTGTCAGCACTGATTTACCTTTTGCGCAAAAACGTTATTGCGCCGCAGAGGGAATTGACAAGCTAGAGACTCTCTCAGATGCAGTATGGCGAGATTTCGGTGAGCAGTATGGTTTACTTATCAAAGATATGGGCTTGCTTAGCCGTGCCGTATTGGTGTTGGATAAAGACCATAAAGTCATCTACAAACAACTTGTTAGCGACCTATCCAAAGAGCCTAATTACGATCATGCGATCAGAGCACTCAATAGCTTATAGACTCGGTTTTATTCGTGATAGTAAAAAGGCGCCTTGTGTGGCGCCTTTCGTATTACCAATTCTGCAATTGCTGCTGGGCTAGCTCAGCCAGTAAAGCGATATGAGCCTCGCTATCATTAAGCGCGGGAATATAGTCTAGGCTCTCGCCTCCCGCCTCTTTAAACACTTCGGCGTTTTCCACGGAAATCTCTTCCAAGGTTTCTAAGCAGTCTGCAGCAAAAGCCGGGCAAACCACCTGCACTGTTTTCACCCCTTGCTCTGGCAACGCTTCCAAAGTTTCATCGGTATAGGGTTTTAACCACTCTTCAGCACCAAAACGCGATTGGAAGGTCATCATCCATTGCTCATCACTGAGCCCCAACTTGGTTGCTGTATTTTGCGCCGTAGCTTGGCAATGCTCGAAGTAGGGGTCGCCTTTTTTAACACAGCGCTTAGGGATCCCATGAAAAGAGAAAATCAATTTATCCGCCTCGCCATGCTGAGCGCGGTAATCAGCGATAGATTGCGCCAATGCATTAATATAGCTAGGCTTCTCGTAGTAGTGCTTAAGGAAACGAATTTCCGGTAAGTTACGCACGGTTTTTAGATGCGCCATCAGCTTATCGAATACCGCCGCCGTGGTCGTCGCAGAGTACTGCGGATACAGTGGCAACACCGCTATTTTATCGATGCCGCGCGCCTGCATATCTTTAATGCGGCTAGCGATGCTGGGATTGCCATAGGTCATGGCATAGTCGACGTGAATGGCCTCTCCCGTCCCTTGTTCTAAGTGCTGGCGTAAGGCAATGCTTTGTTGCTCGGTAATTGCACGCAGCGGCGAGCCTTGCTCCTGCCATATTGATGCGTATGCTTTAGCCACCTTGGGCGAGCGAATAGGAAGAATGATGCCATTGAGAATAAAAAACCACACAGCTGGCGGTATCTCAACGACGCGAGTGTCGGATAAAAACTCGCGCAAATATACACGAACGGCTTTTGACGTGGGCGCATCAGGGGTACCAAGATTAACTAACAGCACCCCGTAACGGCTGGCGCTTTGCGATAAAGCAAGTGACATAGCAATGAAGTCCTAAACGCTAAATTAAAAGTGATTATACTTTGAAAACAATCGCTAAGATCAAAAAAAACCGCCTTCAGGCGGTTTTTTTAGTGCGGGGTTAGCCTAGCAGTTCGGCTAACTGCTGGCTGACTGCTTCAACAGCTTGGGTACCATCGAGTTTATGGTACTGAGTGTTGCCAGCAGCCGCTTCTTTTTGATAATAATCAACTAACGGCTTAGTTTGCTCGTGATATATAGCAAGACGTTTGCGTACTGTTTCTTCAGTATCATCGTCACGGATGATCAAATCTTCACCGGTGACATCATCTTTGCCGTCCACCTTAGGTGGATTGTAAACCACATGGTAAACACGACCAGAACCTGGGTGAACACGACGTCCGCCCATACGCTCAACAATCACTTCATCAGCCACATCGAACTCAATCACGTGATCGACATCGATGCCATTTTCTTTCATTGCATCGGCTTGAGGGATGGTACGTGGGAAACCATCTAGCAAGAAACCGTTTTCACAATCAGCCTTAGCGACACGCTCTTTTACAAGACCAATAATAATCTCGTCAGACACAAGTTGCCCGGCATCCATCACCTTTTTCGCTTCTAAGCCAAGCGGTGTGCCCTCTTTAATAGCTGCGCGCAACATATCGCCGGTAGAGATTTGCGGAATGTTGTATTTGTCCATTAAAAACTGAGCTTGCGTGCCTTTACCTGCACCGGGTGCGCCTAATAGGATGATGCGCATAATTGATTCCTCGTGTCTGAGTTGGGGTTACAAAATAAACTCAAATTTTTTCACATGGGCCGACGTTACTCAAGGGTAAAGAGATAAAACTTTGGTCCAATTTTCATATTCGTGTAATAACTGAACAAGCAGGTACAAAAAAGCCCAGCAATTGCTGGGCTTTCTCACGCTTTATGCGATTTATGCGTCAGCATCACGCTGAGCTTTTAAACGCGCCAGACGACCCACTTGGTGAGTAGACGTTAGGAACGAATAAATAGGCGCTAAGTAACCGCGTTTGCGAAGCTCTAAGAAAGCTTCGTCGCTTAGCTCATTTAACTTTTTCTCATCAATTAGATAGATACCTGAGATATCTTTCTTTTCGCCTTTAATATCCACAGTCAGCGTTTGTGGTACCAGTAGCTCTTTATCTGCAAGATACTGAGTGAAGGTTTCAGTCACACCAGAGAATTCAATGAATGACACAAGTGCATCTTTACGACGCTTCAGGTATTCAGTTTCTTCGCCATTTTCAAACAGCGCATTACCGTCTTCCTCGCCTACCAACGGGCTAGCTTCATCGATAACTACACCGTACTGCTCTTCTTCTGGGTGCTTAACAAGACCTAACGGGTAGCGAGTTACAGCTAATGGGGCAAAACCTGCTACCCACTTATCGCCATCTACAAATAGGTTTTCACCTGGTTCAAGTCCAAAAATCGCTACCGCTTGAAATTTGCCAGTTTCATTATTTTTAACGAATGCCATCGGAAATTCGTTAGCAACACGACCAAACTCGTGAGCAACTACAGGAACCAGGTGCTGAGTTTTCAAAAATTCTAGGTTAATGCCATTTTTGATTTTTGTGTTGGCATGTTTTTCGTTATGCAAAGGCTGCACTTGTTGCTCCGCCATATTACTGCTCCATTAATTTTACGTATTTGTTACTTAGCTAGTGGCACTAAGGCTAGCGGTTTTACTAGGAAAAAGGAAGTGAAAATTTTGTGGCAACGGAACATCGCATTTGACTCCAATTGATTTTGGCTAACATAATGCTGTCTAACCCGTTACAAGCTAAAACCAATGTATACACTGAATTTAGATTACCAAGCGAACGTCATTGCAATTCCTGCAACCAATGAAAGCGTGGTGGTCGTTGATGACTTCTTAGCTAACCCTGAACAAGTCATTCACTATGCCAAAACCACCGCATACTTTAACCCACCGGGAACAGATCGCTCTTTTTATCCAGGTAAACGCGACAAAATGCCTTTGCCTTATAAACGCGCGCTATCAGAATTACTCAATAGTCTGCGCGACAGAGGAGTGTTGCAACTTGATGGTAAAGTAGATATTTACAGAAACGAGTTATCTCTGACCACGGTGAAAGAGTCTCAACTTTCGCTCTTTCAAAAAGCTCCCCATATCGATAGCTTAGATAGTAAAGACTATGCAACCGTGCACTATTTATGCTCTGAGCAACATGGCGGCACCTCCTTTTACTGCTACCGGCCAACGGGAATGGCGCAGTTTAGTGATGACAACGCTGTCAAAAACATGCTTAAATCAATTCAGCATCATGCACATCGTTTTGATGGTTATATTCAGGGCGACTCAGCACTTTTCGAGCGAGTACTGAGTGTGCCGGCGAAATTCAATAGAATCATTATTTATCAAGGCAATATATTGCACAGCGCTGATTTAAAGGGACAACATAATCAGCAAGATGACATAGATAATGGTCGCCTGAGTGTCGCTTCCTTTTTCTACTTAGAATAAAAAATAAAGGAATAAGAATGAAAGATTTATCACGTGTTATTGTCGTTGGCGGCGGCACTTCTGGCTGGCTTAGCGCGGCCTACTTAGCCAGCAGTTTCAAGCGAACCGGACGGGATATTAAAGTCAGTATTATTGAGTCAGACACTATCCCCACAATTGGCGTTGGTGAAGGCACCTTCCCCACTATCGTCAATACCTTGTATGAGATTGGCCTCTCTGAAAAAGAGTTTATCACTGCGTGTGACGCCAGCTTTAAGCAAGGCGCTCTTTTTAAAAACTGGTTATATAACCCAAGCGATAAACCTCATGCCTATTACCACCCATTTGATCCCCCTGCCAAACCAAAAGGCCTTGATTTGAGTGCATATTGGGTAAGCCGAAAACATCAAGGCACGATGCAGCAAGATTTTGCCCACGCGACGTCGGTGCAGTCATTCCTGTGCGATGAAAACCTCGCACCTAAGACACCTGAGACGGGAGAATATGCTTGGCTTGCCAAGTATGCATACCACCTCGATGCCGCAAAGCTGGGTCAGTTACTCAAAAAGCATGCAATGAACAAGTTACAGGTTGAGCATATTGTTGCTGATATTGAGCAAGTAGAGCTGGATGAACAAGGTTTCATCGCGCACTTAGTTGATAAGCAGCAACGCCAGCATGACGCTGATTTTTTTGTCGACTGTACGGGCTTCTCCTCTTTGCTGTTAGCAAAAGCTTTAAACGTGCCCTTTGTTGATAAAAGCCACTACCTCACAGTTGATACCGCCGTTGTTTTACCTGTGGAATATGCCGATGCCGAGACCCCTATCACGACCCATACGGTGTCCACTGCGCAAGACGCCGGATGGATTTGGGATATTGCCTTACAAAATCGCCGAGGCACCGGTTATGTTTACAATTCACACTACTGCTCCAAAGAGCAGGCTGAGAAAACCTTGTGCGATTATCACGGTATTGCCCATGATAGTGAGAAGCGCTATCGTCATATCAGCTTCAAAACCGGCTACCGAGAAAAATCGTGGGCCAAAAACTGCTGTGCTATCGGCTTTTCCAGCGGCTTTGTCGAGCCTTTGGAAGCAACCGCTATAGCCATGGTTGAGGCGGGAGTGCGCTCTCTTGCCGCCCGTTTCCCTGCAACTCGAGAAGCGATGCTCGAGAGAGAAAAACAATACAATCGTATTTTCACATCCCGTTGGGACAACATTATCGATTTCATTAAGCTGCATTATTGTCTCACCAAGCGCGATGATACCCCTTTTTGGCGAGAGCAGAAAAACCCCAAGACCATTCCTACCTCACTACAGGAAAAGCTCAAGGCTTGGCAGCATTACGGTATTACCGATGGAGACTTACCCTACAAATACGACCTGTTTACTCTCGCTAGTTGGCAATACATTCTTTATGGATTAGAGTTTTTGCCTGACTACGTTGAAAAAGCGCCAATCAATGAGGAGATCATCGACAAAGCATTTGCCTCAATCGCCGCACAAAAACGCAGTGCTGCAAGCAAGCTCTTGTCAAACAGAGCATTGCTCGAAGCGTTTGGTGCATCGTGTAAAAGCTAAATTTTCTGCAGCCCATGTTGGGCTATATTGTTAAGCAAGGCTCGGTGTTTAGGCAGCTGCTTTAGTAGCTGCTCACCATAACTTGTTAGCATAGCAATCAACTCTTTATGCTCAGGCTTGGCAACTAAATGAGCGCATGGCTTAAAATGCATACCATAAAGAATGTACAAGTAGTTCTCTAGCTCAAACACTTCATATTTAGAGTTAAAGTCAGACTTTTTAGGGACTTGGTATTGCCACAACGCAAGACGTTCTTTGAGCACCACAGACATGCTGTCAGTTGACTTCATTGCCCGCCAGAACGCAGAGTCTTGACGATCTGAAAGATAATAGTGCAATTGGATAAAATCGACGACTCGGCGCCATGCATAATCGACAATTTCGTTATACTTCTTGGCGGCTAACGCAAGCGCATGATGCTGCACCGGCAAATTCTCGGCCAATAGCTTTGCACTAAAGTCCGTCAGCAGAATGGAGGTTGCCTCTAAAGGCTCAACAAAACCTTGAGCAAGCCCTAACGCCACACAATTCTTATGCCAAGCCCGCTCAGCGAACCCCGCTTTCATATCAATTTCTCGTACTTTTAAGCCAGACAACGGCTGACCTAAATAACGTTCAAATTTGGTATATGCCTGCTCTTTTGTTAAATAGTCACTGGCATACACAAAGCCGGTCCCACGTCGTGTGGTCAGGGCAATGTCCCATATCCACCCTGCCTGATGTGCTGTGGCCAGCGTGTAAGGTGGAATAGCATCATCTGCAGAGGTCGGGACCTGGGCCGTAATGGCTTTATCAATAGGCAGCTGATCACTTACATCTACTGATTTAACGCCTAAGGCTTGTCGATGTAAAATGCTCGAAAAGCCACTGCAATCAACAAAAAAATCGCCGCTGACTTGGCCACTATCGTCGGTTTGCAGCTCACTGATATGGCCTTCATCATTGCACTTTACCGCTGTAACGTTGGTTTTCAGTAACTTTACGTTGAACCGAGATGTGGCATTGTCCTTTAATAGTTGGGCAAACTTGAGCGCATTGAGGTGATAGGCATAACTGGCATGGCCAGTGTATTGCGCGTGAGTTATCGCCTTAGGGCCGACACCCTGCTCACAGAGCATGTGTTGAAACGAAACGGTTTCGGCAAATGAAGCGGCAGTTGTGTCACTGAGCCAAGTTTGCGTGACATCTTGATTATTTGGAAAGGGGTATTCGAACAAGTGATGATAATAGTTATGTTCACCATGGTGGTGTTTATCAAGCCAGTTTATGAACTTTATTGACTGCTTAAACGTCGCATCGCACTGGGTGATAAAGGTTTGCTCAGAAATACCAAAACTTTGTAAGGTACTGACCATCATTGGTACAGTCCCCTCACCGACGCCGATGGTTGGAATAGTAGGTGACTCAATTAAGCACACCTCAATATCGCTGCCTAATAGTCTCTTGCCAATGTGATTTGCAGCCAACCAGCCAGATGTACCACCACCGACAATAACGACTTTTCTCAACTTTTTCATTTTCAAACTGCCACTTGCCTAAACAAAAAACCCGAGCATGAGCTCGGGTTTTATCAACAATATCGCTTTAGAAGCGGAATTGTAAACCAACAGAGTAACGCGACTCACCCTGATAATTATACGCTGGGTATCCACGACTGAAGCGTGGGTTATCAGCGTCAGTCCAGTTTTGGTGATTACCAACCTGGATACTGTCTTCCTCTAGAAGGTTTGTAACATCGGCGATAATAGTGAAGTTCTCGTTGATATCGTAACTCGCACTTAAGTCCAATGTTCCAAAGTCTTCGTGTAGACGACTACCGTAGAAACCCGTTTCACGAATCATGTACTCTGAACGCCAAGTATAGGCTGCACGTAGTGATAGTGCGTCGGTCTCATAAAACGCCACTGTATTCACTGTGTGCTCTGATGCATCAGAGAATACAGAGTTGCCATCTACGAAGTTCTCTGCATTGGCATCTGAATCAGAGTAAGTGTAGTTTACAACAGCCCCGAAACCGTTATCAAACGTATGCTGCAACTGGAACTCTGCACCATAAATGGTGCCACCGTCACCGTCTGTGTACGTTTCTACACGCCAGTTGTCGGTGTTTGTTCCTGGGTCAACGATACCAATACTTTGACCTGGTTGTTCTGTATTTGTGGTAAAGGTGTCAACGTCTTTCCAAAAGAAGCTACCTGCAATTAAGCTAGACGGTGCGTAGTAATACTCAACACCAACATCAGCTTGGTTCGCTTTAAATGGGCTCAGTGACGGAGTACCTTTGGTGACCGACTGGTTGTTATCGTCGTTGTCGTCATAACCTGCTAATGCAGCGTTACTGAACATGTCATTGTAGTTTGGACGAGAAATAACGGTCGCAGCAGATACACGTAAGATCATGTCTTGAGAAAGGTCATAAGCCAAGTTAAAGCTAGGTAAAACCTCTGAATAGTCATGCTCTTCAGTTGTTAAAGCTGTCGAGTAACCATTATTAAATGCATGCGTTGGGTCGACAAAACCAGGGGCTAAAGCATAGGCTTGCGAGCTTGCTTCAGTTGACACATAACGCAAACCGAAGTTACCACGGAAATTTTCACCTGAGTAATTCGCCATTACATAGGCAGCCACCGTCTCTTCGTTTAGTGATGCATACCCTGAGCGCTCACGAGCCCAGCTTTCGATGAACTCTTGAGTATAAGCAATCATCTCAGCGCCATCACCATTAGGGATAGAGATATCGCTCATGCCAGCATCAATTCGGCCATCGGTGAAGCGGTCAGCATCAACGATTTCGGCTTCTGCGGCACCATCAAAGTTCAAGTTTGGACGGTTTTTGTCACGAACAACATCGTGATCGGACCAACGTAAACCAGTTTTAATTGACGTGATGTATTCAAAGTCTGTTTCGAACTCAACATCTACCTGTGCATACGTTTCTTCATCCGTACGCGGCTCATTAACAATCGCGCCCGGCTGTAAGCCTTCCCAGCCAACGTACTCGCCAGCCGCAGGCAATGGATAAGATTGATCTTCGGTATCAAAAATCCAATTCGTGCCCGTGCCATCAAGTGTGCCTACCGAACCGCCTAGGCCCGAAATATAAGCAACGTTGGTTTCAAAATTGGTACCACCCGTGGCTTCTGATGTACCCACTTGAACTTCAACCGTGAAGCCATCGCCTAAGAACTTCATGTCTGCGGCAATCAGTTCAGTTTCCATTGTTGCGTTACGTGGGCGCACGTCCCAATAGCTGTTTGCACCTAAACCTGTGTCGTCAAACCACTGTTGCGATGAAGTACAACGCTCTGGCACACCATCGGCATTCAGCGCTTCGCAGTTAGACGTATCTTGTGGGATCCATACCTGGTTATTTACGCCATCTGCACCCAACTCAAGATTCATATAGTGTACGCCGAACTCAAGTGCATCAGTTGGTGCGTATTGAAGCTGGATATCATAGGCTGTGCGCTCACGCTCCTGCACAAAAGCAGTTGGCGCAATACGACCACCCCAAATAGGTAACGCCTCATCACCGCGACGCTCCAGTGTATAGTCCGATTGTGCAACAGAAATTAATGCACCAAAATTCTCAGCTTCGTTTTTCCAACTGACTAACCCAGAAACGGTTGGATCAATTTCATCTGACTGGCTAGAACCCGAACCTTTAACGCTGCCAAAAATAGTCATTGGCTCTAAATCTAGAGGCTTGCGGGTATTTACGATTACAGTACCGCCAACACCACCTTCTAACAGGTCAGCTTGCGATGACTTGTATACTTCCATATCAGCGATCATTTCTGGTGGAAGCATAGAGTAGTTGAAGGTACGGTCAATGGCTTGTTGTGAATACCAGCCTGTAGAGGCCACATTCTGACCATTTAGCGTGGTTAATGTCAGCGAGTTTGACGCACCACGGATAGAGACGGCTGAACCTTCACCAAACTGACGAGAAACAGTAACACCAGGTACACGACCTAGAGCCTCGGCGAGGTTATTATCAGGAAATTCACCAATGTCTTCTGCTGACACCGCATCTACCACGGCATTAGCAAAGCGTTTGGTATTCATTGACGCTTCTAATGAGCGGCGGATACCGCGCACTTCAATTACTTCAACATCTTCTTTTGCTTGAGTTTGTGCATCAGCCGCTACTGCTGCGCCGGAAAAACCAGCACCCATAGCAAGGCCGATATTCACTGCTAATAAGCTTTTTTTAAAATTTTTAGCTAACACAGGATTCCCCTTGAATCATTTTGTTGATTTTTTTATCACTTCTGCCCAGTGATGATGACAACGCTGTCATCCACTAACAAACCATACACCCTAAATTACAATTTCGCTACATCTTTTTGGCTTTTTTGTTTAAAAAAACCGCGAGTTAATCTTTAACTCTATGATTTAGTGAACATTTAATAGAGGTGAATTTAGCTCTGCTAGTGTGAAATCGAGATGAATATAACACAAATGTGACAACAAAAGTAAAGCCTAATTGGCAACTTGGTTTCTGATTAAGGTAAATAAGAGGACAGATTTGATTCTACTTACCGCTAAGTGAGCGACTAAGTACCTGTAAAAGTAAGAATAATTTTAAAATGCTTAAAGTATCCCCTGTTCTACTCCCATTTGGATAACTTTAACAACAACTATTCTCATAGCACTATTTTTATACAAAAGATAATAGTTGAGCGGCGCTTTAATACAGAGCATCGGGCAGAAGCGTTTGTATCTTTTCAAGGGTCACAATTAATTATCAATAACAATGACAGCGCTGTCATTGTTATTCTATGCAAATATTCTGCTGCCGTCTAGTGCCCACTGCAATTAAATCTATATTTGCTTACAAAAACTTGGGGGCACGATTTTGCAGCCATTGATTAGCGCCTTCTAGCAGGATACCAAAAGCTAAACAGTCAGCCATTTAGCTTACATCCCTAAATAACAAAAGCGCGGCTATTGCCGCGCTTTTGTTATTCATTATTGATAGTCATACGGTTAAGGAGCCCAATACACCTCGAGCTCAATATCGGGATGCTGCAATATTGATCGCAGTGGCATCTCTGCAACATCTCCTTGCTGCTTAGCCGCTTTATAAGTTGCAAGCTTCTGCTCACCACTGATCAGTAACTTCACGACCTTTGATTGGGCAATAGCATGCACCGTTAATGTCATTCGCTCGGTAATCGCTCCTGTCACCTCACTTTCGATAGCATTAATGGCACATACCAGTTGCTCAGCTTGAAGCCCAGCTTCTAAACCTTGCGCATGCGGGAAAAGAGACGCAGTATGACCATCCGGTCCCATGCCCAAGATGGTTACATCATAAGGGCGATGCACTTGCTGATAGTGCTGCTCACATGCCTCAACGCCTTGCTCAGCAGTCGGGGCTGCGTTTTTCATGGTGATAAAGTTAGCGCGCGCAGCCTTATTTTGTAGCAAGGTATTGTTGATGAAAGTCTCGTTACTTTTCTCGTGGCTGGCATCAACCCAGCGCTCATCAACCATAGCAACATCCACTTTGTGCCAATCAATATCAAGGTTTGATAGGTACTTATAGGCGGGAGCCGGCGATGAGCCGCCAGATACCATCAGCGCTGCACGGCTATTCTCAGCTAAACCTTGGGTTAAGCGCTGCTCTAGTGACTCGGCCAAACTGGCGGTCATCTGCTCTTTGGAATCAAAGAAGTGTTCTGTAATATTCGCCATTACGCACCCTCCCCGGTATTAAACCAACGGTGGTTATTTGTTGCTAAAAGCTCATCTGCATCATCTGGGCCCCATGAGCCAGCTCGGTATAGGGACGGGATCCCTTTTTCCTGCCAACGTTCGATAATAGGATCAATCCATTTCCATGCTTGACGCACTTCATCACGATGAATAAATAGCGCTGGGTTATTGGCCGCCGCATCCAACATTAAGCGCTTATAGGCATCTGAATGGAAACCCTTTGAGTAGGTTTCTGAAAGCTCGATATTTAACGTAACAGGCTCTAGTTGCATTTCTAGATTGTCTAAACGCTTAGACATCAGCGTAAGTTGGATACTTTCCTCTGGTTGCAGGCGGATCACCAGGCGATTAGGCTGGATGGGACCGACATCTTGCTCATACACATTGTGCGAGACCGGCTTGTATTCAACAACAATCTCCGCACAACGCTTATGCATACGCTTGCCTGTGCGCAAATAAAATGGCACGCCAGCCCAACGCCAGTTATCGATATGCGCTTTGATAGCGACAAAGGTTTCTGTCGCGCTTGAGCCTTCACCCAGTTCTTCTAAATACCCCGGCACTAGTTTACCGTCGAGATCGCCTGGTACATATTGGCCACGCACGATATTTTCATCGACTTGCTCAGCCACCAACGGCCTTAGCGCCTCAAGCACTTTTAATTTTTCAGTGCGAATGGAGTTCGCATTGAGCTTATGCGGCGACTCCATCGCCACCAAGCAAAGTAATTGTAACAAGTGGTTCTGCACCATATCACGCAGCGCGCCGGCTTTATCATAGAAGCCCGCGCGGCTTTCAAGGCCCACCGTTTCCGAGATGCTAATTTGAATATTATCAATCGACTTGGCATCCCATAAATTCTCAAACAAAGAGTTAGAGAAGCGCAACGCCATCAGGTTTTGAACCGTCTCTTTGCCTAAATAGTGGTCAATACGGAAAATCTGCTCTTCGCTGAAGAATTGTGCAATTTTCGCGTTAATCTCTTCTGCTGACTTACCACAATAGCCGATGGGCTTTTCAACTACCACACGTGAGGTATCAGTAATCAACTCTTTAGCAAAGAGAATTTCACAGCAGGTGCCATACACTGCTGGCGGCAATGATAAGTAGAATACACGTGACTTATCTGCTTCGTGCTCATCTAAAATCGTTTTTAGCTCATCCCAATGACTGTCAGCCTCGGTCACATTGACAACGACTGGTACAAGGAACTCAGCGAACGCCTTCCAATCTTTGGCATTGTACTCACCTTTGGCCAAGTACTCTTTCATTGCTTTGTGCGCGGTATCAATATATTCGTCACGTTTATCTGCGCCACGAACAGTGGGGAGGATGCGTGTCCCTTGTGGTAGGTTCCCTTCCTGATAAGCGCGATACATCGCCGGAAGCAATTTGCGCAAGGCTAAATCGCCACCGCCGCCAAAAATGATAATATCAAAAGGATTTAGCATGATTTACTCTCTACCTGTTTGGTGCCCATTTCGTGTGGGTGCATATTCACACCCTAGGGGCTGCTCTCATCGGCTATCTATCGAGCCAATAATACTTGTTATTATGAGGACAGTATAACCTTTCGCGGCTCTATCCTGTGACAGTTTTCACACTCACATCGATGAATACGAAGTCAGCGGCCAAATCCACCTAAATGAAAATGGCAAAGCTCCGACACAGTTTTCGTGTTATCGGAGCTTTAGAATAAATGAGTCTTAGGGTAACTATACGTCCTCTCACAAACATACAGGCCCTAAAGACTCCAGCGCTACCCGTTCAAAGGTATTCTTTTGTGCTGGTCCTTAAAGGAAATAGAGTCTTAGAGGGTCAGTAAAACCACACTGCCCCTCTAAGCCCTCCAGCGCTACTCGGCTGTGCTGCCTTGGCAGCAAATTCTGTTTATCGTTTACTTTGATAATAATTCATTAATCCGGCTGTCGAACTATCGTGATCGCCGACTTGGCCATCGCTCAGCTCAGCTTCAATGCTTTTAGCCAATCCTTTGCCCAATTCCACACCCCACTGATCAAAAGAGCAAATTTCAAGGATGATACCTTGGACAAAAATTTTGTGTTCATACAACGCAATGAGGCGGCCAAGTCCTCTCGCATCCACGGTGTCTAACAGTATCGAAGAAGTAGGACGATTGCCTTGATGTACTTTGTGAGCAACCAATTGGTCAATTTCCTCGGAGCTGATCCCTTTTGCTGTGAGCTCATCGCGGATTTGCTCAGCGCTGACACCATTCATCATGGCTTCGGTTTGCGCAAAAAAGTTCGACATCAATACGCGATGATGCTCACCCACTTCCACTTGCGGCTTAATCGAGCCAATAAAATCTGCCGGAACGATGGTGGTGCCTTGGTGTAAATATTGGTAAAACGCGTGCTGACCATTTATTCCCGTCATGCCCCAAATAAGCGGGACTGTGGTGTAATTAACGCGAGAACCGGAAAAATTAACTGACTTACCGTTACTTTCCATTTCCCCCTGCTGTAAATAGGCGGGGAGCATATGCAATGCTTGGTCATAGGGTAAAATAGCTTGCGCCTTATGGTCTAAGAAAGTGGTATTCCAGACACTTAATAGCCCCATCAGCACCGGGATGTTGTTCGCCATTGGCTGGTTTTTGAAGTGTTGGTCAATTTCAAATGCCCCTTCAAGCAACTCTATAAAGGCATCGAAACCTAAATATAAAGCGATAGGTAAACCAATTGCGCTCCACATTGAAAATCGACCACCGACCCAATCCCACATGGTAAATACATTCTCAGGCGCAATGCCAAATGCAGAGGTTTTCTCTAAATTGGTGCTCACAGCAACGAAGTGCTTAGCAATTGCACCCGCTTCGCTCGTAGCATCTTGTAACCATTGCACCGCTGTTTGAGCATTGGTCATGGTTTCAGAGGTGGTAAAAGTCTTTGAGGAAATAACGAACAGTGTGGTTTCAGGGTCAACCGCATCCAGTACTTTCGCAATTTGTACACCATCGGCGTTGGAAACATAATGTACGTCTAGGGTGTCATCAGCAAAGCTTGCGAGGGCCTCAGTGGCCATTTGTGGACCCAGGTTTGAGCCACCCACGCCTATACTCACAACATGGCGAATTGCCTTGCCGCTAAATCCGAGCCACTCACCTGAGCGCACTTTAGCAACAAAGGCGCGCATTTTCTCCAATTCAGTCTCGACTTGCTCGCTCACATTTTCGCCATCAACGATAATCGCCGATTGCTCACGGTTGCGCAGCGCGCTATGCAAAACGGCGCGCTGTTCGGTAAAATTAATTTTTTCACCCGCGAACATCTTGTCGCGCCACTGCGCTAATTCACAGTCCTCAGCCAAACGAAGTAAATCGTCCTTCACCGGCTGGTTTATTAGCTGCTTAGAATAATCGAATAAAATGCCAGGAGCCTGAACGGAGAAAGTGTTGAAACGCGCATCATCGTTTGCAAAAAGCGTTTTTAAATGGGTGTTTTGTAATTCCTGAGCGCGCTTTTCTAGGCTCTGCCAGCTCGCTAGTTGTGAACGACTTGCTACCATTTTATACTTCCTTTAAGTCCTTGCTTATGGGGCTATTGTTACTATCATTAGCGCTAGGTAAAAATACGAAAGGCTCGCTGTGAAAAAGTGAATTGTCAGCGAAGAGACTCTTTTACCTGCAAATATACGAAATTCAACCTAACGGCGTTAACATTAAGTTAAAATGACAACGCTGTCAATCTGCTAATTTGCGATTTTAGTGGAGGGATCATAGCGCATAATTTCGTCTTTGACACCGGTATCATGAGGAAAATTTAAAATTTTCTCTGCTATTTGCATTTAACTTTAGATACACTCATGGAGAAGCATGGCTATGTATGCGTTTTAAGCGATTGTAATTGCTCTACAGCAACACCAAAGCGATTTTATCGGCAAGGAAATAATAGAGCACGCTTAAGCAAAACAGGTCCACCGCGATAGTGACCTCTGTGTCTGCTACTCTTAATGACAACACCTGTGTGCCAACACAGACATAATAAGAAAAGAACATGAAAGTAACGATAAATGATGTCGCGAAACTAGCTGGTGTATCAATGAAAACGGTTTCGCGAGTAATAAATAACGAGCCGTCCGTGCGCAAGAAAACGCACGATATCGTTATGGCCGCTGTAAACGAATTAAACTACCAACCCAACCTAGCTGCCCGCAACCTTGCAGGCACATCATCTTATGCCATTGGCCTAGTGTATGATAACCCCAACGCCTATTATGTAATTGATATGCAAAACGGGGTACTGTCTCACTGTCGAAAAGAGGGTTATGAACTGGTCATTCACCCTTGCAGTTATGCCGATAGCACTATGCAAGAAGAACTTAAAACCATGATCAAGCGCTCGCGTATCGCAGGCCTAGTGTTAACCCCACCCCTTTCAGAACAACAAGCATTGATTGATATGCTCGATGAGATGGGTATGCATTATGTACGCATTCTCTCTGGCCGTGGTGATAGCGAACAGAAGAGCCCGTGTATATATGTAAATGACTACGCCGCCGCTTACGAAATTACGTCTCACTTAATAAGTTTAGGACACCGTAACATCGCTTTCATTTGCGGTGATCAGGGGCACAAATCAACCACCGAACGACTCGCTGGCTATGAGCAAGCCTTGCAAGATCATAGTATTAAAGTGCGTGAGGAGCTAATTTATCGCGGCGACTACTCATTTGAATCTGGCGTCAATGGTGCTAAAGCCCTGCTTAAAGAAGGGAACCGTTTGGATATCAGTGCGGTGATGGGTGGTAACGATGAAATTGCAGCAGGCGCACTCTTTGCAGCACGGCTTATGGATATGGCTATTCCCGATGAGTTATCGATCACGGGGTTTGAAGACTCACCCTTCTCCAAACAAACTTGGCCAAAGCTGACCACCGCGCATCAAGATAATGATGTTATCTCTCAGCATGCCGCACGCTTGCTTTTTAGTAAGACTCGGGGAGCCCGTAATCAAGATAAAGAAATTATTCGCACTTTCACCCCCTCATTAGTGATGCGCGACAGCTCAGGCCCATTGAGCTAGGTAAACGCCTTAAAAGCGGTGCTCGTCACCGCTGTATTGTTCGTATAAGCCCTTACAACTGTTGTGAAATGACCGAGAAATAAGGATAATACGCGGGTTCTTTTCAGTTTTTTAGGTAGCTATGACGGAATATCTCTTACTGCTCGTCAGTACCGTGTTGGTAAACAATTTCGTGCTCGTACAGTTTCTTGGCCTATGCCCCTTTATGGGTGTATCAAGTAAGCTGGACACCGCCGTGGGCATGTCTATGGCCACCACCTTCGTATTGACGCTGGCCTCCGTCACCAGCTATCTAGTTAATCAATATATTTTGCTGCCCTTAGAGCTCACCTTTTTGCGTACTATGAGTTTCATCTTAGTGATCGCCGTGGTGGTGCAGTTTACCGAAATGGTGGTGCAGAAGACTTCGCCGACGCTCTATCGCTTGTTAGGTATCTTTTTGCCGTTAATTACCACTAACTGCGCCGTACTCGGCGTTGCCCTGTTAAATATCAAAGAGCAGCATAGCTTTGTTGAATCTGCCGTATATGGCTTTGGTGCTGCCGTTGGTTTTTCTCTGGTACTGGTTCTATTCGCTGCTATGCGTGAGCGTTTGGCCGGTGCCGATGTACCTGTGCCATTCAAAGGTGCAGCAATCGCTATGGTAACGGCGGGACTTATGTCGATGGCCTTTATGGGCTTCAGCGGATTGGTAACGTTTTAATATGACCTTATTTTATGCCTTAATCGCCCTTGGTGTACTGGCCCTTATTTTTGGCGTGATCCTCGGTTTTGCTGCTGTGCGCTACCGAGTTGAAAGCGATCCTGTTGTCGAGCAAATTGATGCCATTTTGCCACAAACTCAATGTGGTCAATGCGGTTACCCTGGCTGTCGCCCTTATGCCGAAGCCATTGCCAACGGTGATGATGTCAACAAATGCCCGCCAGGGGGTGAAGCGACTGTTAAGAAGCTAGCCGACTTAATGGGAGTAGAAGCGAAGCCGCTCGCCGGTGGCGAGGAAGCAGAGCCAGAGAAAAAAGTTGCCTACATTCGCGAAGACGAATGCATTGGCTGCACTAAGTGTATTCAAGCATGCCCGGTTGACGCCATTGTTGGCGCAACACGACAAATGCATACCGTACTCAAAGATGAGTGCACTGGCTGTGATTTGTGTGTTGAGCCCTGTCCGGTGGATTGCATTGATATGATCCCCCTAGCGCAAAGTAAACAAACGTGGAAATGGCAGCTCGATGCCATCCCCGTGACTCAGATAGATTAAGAGGTGTAGTGTGGACTCTTTATTATCACGTATTCGTCGCGGTGAGTTGTGGCAAAGCCCAGGTGGTATTCACCCGCCTACCCATAAACATAAAACGAACTCGCTCCCTATTCATAGCTTACCTTTGCCCGAAAAACTGGTGCTGCCAATCAAACAGCACATTGGTGCCGAGGGGCAGTTATTAGTAAGCGCAGGTGAGCAGGTATTAAAAGGCCAGGCTCTCACTCGCCCCAATGCCAATTGGTCAGTGCCCGTGCATGCACCCACCTCGGGTCGGATAGTGGATATCACGCCTATGCCCTCGGCGCACCCTTCAGCCATTCCTGAGCTGAGTATTATTATTGAACCCGATGGCCAAGAGACTTGGTGTGAGCTTGTGCCTCACCCTAATTATCAGCAGCTTAGTGCCGAGCGACTAGTTGATATCATTCATTATGCTGGTATTTCTGGCATGGGCGGTGCGGGTTTTCCGACCTATGTTAAAACCGCAAGCAAACAGCCAATCGATATTTTGATTGTTAATGGCGCCGAATGTGAACCTTATATCAGCGCCGATGATGTGCTTATGCAAGCGCACAGTGAAGAAATCGTGCGCGGTATCCATATCATCCAGCACTTACTGGGTCCTGAGTTGACTATCATTGGTATTGAAGATGATAAGCCGAAGGCCATCGAGGCGATGACTCAGGCCTGCGCCGACTACGACAATATTATCGTCCGAGCGATTGAAACCAAATATCCTTCGGGCGGCGAAAAGCAGCTTATTCAGATACTCACCTCCAAAGAGGTGCCTGCTGGCGGGATCCCCGCCGATATCGGTGTGCTGGTACAAAATGTGGGCACCTTATATGCCATTCAACAGGCTGTAGAACTCGGAAAGCCACTGATCGAACGTGTTGTCACCCTTGCAGGCGAAACTCTTGAGCTACAAGGTAACGTCTGGGCTTTACTGGGAACGGAAATAAAGCATTTATTAGCTTTCCAAGGTTTTAATCCTGAGCCAATGCAGCGCGTGATTATGGGTGGGCCAATGATGGGCTTTACCCTGCCCAGTGTGCGCATACCTGTAGTCAAAACCACCAACTGTATATTAGCTCCCAGTAACCAAGAAATGCCAGCGCCCGGTGATGAGCGCGCTTGCATTCGCTGCAGTGCCTGCGCAGATGCCTGCCCTGCTAGCTTATTACCCCAGCAGCTGCAATGGTTTGCCAAAACCAAAGAGTACCAAAAACTCGAAGAACATAAGTTATTTGATTGTATTGAGTGCGGTGCTTGCGCCTACGTATGCCCAAGTGAAATTCCGCTGGTACAGTATTACAGAGTCGCAAAAGCTGAAATTCGCGAACAACAGATAGAGCAAGTAAAAGCTGAGCGTGCACGCGAGCGCTTCGAAGCGAGAAAAGCACGCTTAGAGCGCGAGCAAGAAGAGCGCCGCAACCGCCACAAACGGCCCAGCCGAAGCGCTGCTAAAAGCAGTGAAAGTAAGGAAAAAGTGGCTGAAGCCCTGGCTCGTGTGAAAGCAAAGAAAACAGAGCAAGGTAATAACAAGGAAAAAGTCGCCGAAGCGATTGCCCGCGCCAAAGCCAAAAAAGCGCAAGGTGAAGCCCCTGAGCCAGATAACTCAGAGGTTGCTCAAGCTCGTGCGCAAAGAAAAGAGCAGGCTCGTGCATACAAGGCACAAAAACAACAGCCTGAGCAAGCGCCAAGCGCAACAGCGGATGACAAAAAAGCCGCAGTCGCCGCAGCTGTTGCTCGTGCTAAGGCGAAAAAAGCCCAGCAAAGTGAACAAAGTGATAGCCAGCCCACAGCCGCAGAAGATAAAAAGGCTGCCGTAGCCGCTGCCATAGCTCGCGCCAAAGCGAAAAAAGCGGCAAAAGCCGATGCATCTACGCAGCAGCCCCACGAGGCAGCTGAAAGTGCCGAAGGCGAGACCGAGGCATCCTCTGCTGAGGATAACAAAAAAGCGGCTGTGGCCGCTGCCATTGCCCGCGCCAAAGCGAAAAAAGCAGCAAAAGCCGATGCATCTACGCAGCAGCCCGATGGGGCAGCTGAAAGTGCCGAGAGCAAGACTGAGGCATCCTCTGCTGAGGATAACAAAAAAGCCGCTGTGGCCGCTGCCATTGCCCGCGCCAAAGCGAAAAAAGCAGCGAAAGCCGATGCATCTACGCAGCAGCCCGATGCCGAAGCTGAAGGCGCCTCAGACGAGACTGAGGCCCCCTCCCCTGAGGATAACAAAAAGGCCGCTGTGGCCGCCGCAATAGCTCGGGCCAAAGCCAAAAAAGCAGCGAAATCCGATGCATCTACGCAGCAGCCCGATGGGGCAGCTGAAAGAGCCGAAGCCGAAGATAGTGGCGTTCCCCCCTCGCCTGAGGAAAAGAAAAAAGCCGCTGTGGCCGCCGCAATAGCTCGAGCCAAAGCCAAGAAAGCCGCCCGAGAAGCCGATAAAAACGATGATGAGGAGTCATCATGAAGCTCAATATGATGAGTTCACCCTATAAGCACAGCCATAAATCAGTGACACAGTTAATGCTATTGGTGGCGCTCGCGGCGCTTCCAGGCATTGCCACACAGTGGTATTTTTTCGGCGCGGGTGTAGTGGTGCAATTAGTTTTAGCCTTAGTGTGCGTGAGTGTATTCGAAGCCGCTATGCTGGCGATTCGCGGGCGTAAAATTTGGCCAACCTTGCAAGATGGCAGCGCTTGGCTCACGGGACTTCTGCTGGCTATCAGTATTCCTCCCCTCGCCCCGTGGTGGGTTATTGTCATTGGCTGTTTTTTTGCCATTGTCTTTGTTAAGCAGCTCTATGGCGGGCTGGGCTTTAATTTATTTAATCCGGCCATGGCAGGCTATGTGCTACTGCTTGTCTCCTTCCCGGTGCAAATGACCTTATGGGTGCCCCCAAGCGAGCTTATGCAGCACACGCTAAGTTTTAGCGATGAGCTGTCACTCATCTTCACACACTATACCGAAGCCGGCTTTAGCCTCGAACAGATCCGTGTCGGTGTTGATGGCGTTACCATGGCCACGCCACTGGACACCCTACGCACCGATATTAGCCATGGCCTAACTGTAGCCGAGAGCATGGAAAAACCTGTGTTTGGCGAGTACGCTGGGGTAGCTTGGCAATGGGTCAACATGGCCTATCTCGTTGGTGGCGTGTTATTGCTACAACAACGCGTGATCAATTGGCACATTCCGGTGGCGATGCTCAGTGCCTTGGCTGTGTGTGCAAGCATCGGCTATATCTTTGACTCGGGCAACCAACCTGGGCTGGCATTTCATATGTTAAGCGGAGCCACTATGCTCGGTGCGTTTTTCATTGCTACCGACCCGGTTTCGGCATCAACCACGAATCGCGGCCGGTTAATTTATGGCGCTGCCATAGGCGTTATTGTGTATCTTATTCGTAGCTTTGGTGGCTACCCCGATGCCGTCGCCTTTGCGGTGTTACTGATGAATATGGCAGTGCCACTCATAGATCATTACACCCAGCCTCGTACTTATGGTCACGGAGCAAAATCATGATTATTTCTTCGATGGCGAAAAATGGTGGGATTTTAGCTGCATTCGCGCTTATAACTACAGGTGCTGTGACCTTAGTGCAGCAATACACCGCGTCCAAAATTGCGATCCAAGAGAAAAAGCAGTTACAAGGCTTGTTACAACAAGTGTTGCCGGCATCGCAATATGACAACGACCTTTATTTAGACTGCACCACCGTCAATACCCCGCAGTTAGGCCCGCGTGAGAGCTACACAGTGTATCGTGCTCGCAGGCAAGGTAAGGTCATCGCCTTAGTGCTACAAAGTACCGCCGCCAATGGCTACAGTGGCAATATAGATATGATCAGTGCTGTTTATCCTGACGGCACCGTCAGTGGAGTGCGAGTTACCAAACACAACGAAACCCCAGGGCTTGGCGATAAAGTAGAAACTAAACGCAGTGATTGGATTTACTCGTTTGCCAATAAGCAAGTGCAAGGCGCAGACGATGAGCGCTGGGCAGTGAAAAAAGATGGCGGCATGTTTGATCAGTTCACCGGCGCAACCATTACTCCTCGCGCAGTAGTGACAACAGTGAAAAGCACCGTTTTATATGCACAACAACATTTTGACACGCTCGCAACAGCAGACAATCATTGCTTAGCTGAGGAGCAATCATGAGCCAATATAAAACCTTATTTAAAGACGGTGTATGGGGCAACAACCCAGCGCTAGTGCAATTGCTGGGCCTTTGTCCGCTGCTGGCAGTCAGCAGCACAGTCACTAACGCATTGGGACTGGGAATAGCGACATTACTGGTATTAGTGGGCTCTAATGTAACGGTCTCTCTGGTGCGCCAATGGGTGCCTAAAGATATCCGCATCCCCGTGTTTGTGATGATCATCGCCGCGTTTGTAACCATTATCCAATTGCTGATGAACGCTTTTACCTTTGGTTTATACCAGTCTTTAGGGATTTTCATCCCTCTGATAGTCACTAACTGTGCCATTATCGGCCGCGCAGAAGCGTTTGCTTCTAAAAACAATGCGTTGTTGAGTGCATGGGATGGGCTCATGATGGGCCTAGGCTTTGCCATGATCTTAGTGCTATTGGGTGCTATGCGTGAACTCATTGGTCAAGGTACCTTATTCGATGGCGCCGACTTACTGCTGGGGCCATGGGCACAAAGCCTGCGTCTAGACATTATTCACTTTGATAACCAATTCTTGCTGGCGATCTTACCTCCGGGAGCATTTATTGGTTTAGGCTTGCTGATTGCAGCTAAAAACTTAATTGACGCGCAGCTTAAAGCCAAACACGCGCCTAGCGCTGAGGAAGTAAAAGGTCCAAGGGCACGCGTGACCAGTTTAGATTAGGCTCGTTTTAACGACATACAATCAAGGGGCAACAATGAACAAAGATAAGCGCCGACTCATCCTTGAGCGGTTGCGCGAAGCCAATCCGCACCCAGAAACCGAGCTGGAATATAGCTCTCCTTTTGAGCTCTTAGTGGCAGTGACTTTATCTGCACAGGCCACCGATGTCGGGGTCAACAAGGCGACCAGAAAACTTTTTCCGCGTGCCAATACGCCGCAAGCTATCTTGGATATCGGTCTTGAGGCACTGCGTGAGAGTATCAAAACCATCGGCTTATATAATTCCAAAGCCAATAATGTGTACAAAATGTGCGAGATTTTGGTGTCACAACATGGGGGGGAAGTCCCTGAAAACCGTGAGGCCTTAGAAGCGTTACCCGGCGTTGGTCGCAAAACCGCAAATGTCGTGCTTAATACCGCCTTTGGCTGGCCAACCATTGCCGTTGACACCCACATTTTCCGTGTCTCTAACCGTACCAAGTTTGCTATGGGTAAAGATGTGGTCGCGGTGGAGCAAAAGCTTGAAAAAGTCGTGCCGAAAGAATTTAAGGTTGATGTACACCACTGGCTTATTCTCCATGGCCGCTACACCTGCGTGGCGCGCAAACCGCGCTGCGGCAGCTGTATTATCGAAGACTTATGTGAATTTAAAGACAAGACTGAGGTAGCATAAATGCGTTTATTACACACCATGTTGCGTGTTGGCAACTTAGAGCGCTCGATCGAGTTTTATACCAATGTACTGGGCATGAAAGAGCTACGCCGTGCTGACAACGAGCAATACCGCTACACCCTCGCCTTCGTCGGTTATGGTGAGGAGAAAGACACTACCGTATTAGAGCTTACGTATAACTGGGATGAAGATAGCTACGATCTCGGCAATGCTTATGGCCATATTGCCATTGAGTATGACGACATTTACCAGGCTTGCGAGCAAATTCGTGCCGCCGGTGGCGTAGTAAGCCGCGAACCGGGCCCGGTAAAAGGAGGCACTACAGAAATAGCCTTCGTTAAAGACCCTGATGGCTATGCAATTGAACTGATCCAGAAAAAGGCTGATAACAGCTTTTAAGCTACGCTCCTGAGTCAAGGTTGTCCCTTGGCTCCTATCCTTTTCCAATAAACCACGCTTTAATTCGCACTTCTGTGGCAAGAAAAGAAAAAATAACGGGAATTTTTTATAAGCGATGGATATTAATAGCTATGAAGAAATGGTGTTTTTCAAGTAAGTACTTGAAGAAAGTGGCGTCCCCTAGGGGATTCGAACCCCTGTTACCGCCGTGAAAGGGCGGTGTCCTAGGCCTCTAGACGAAGGG